>JARROL010000001.1:0-835 GCA_037383965.1 Desulfobacterales bacterium
TCCGGCCACTCATCGCCTTTGACCCACATCTGGTTCATGGTCACCGAATGGCTGTGCGCGGTGTCCTGGAGATACAAAGGGGTGACGCCCAGGCGGTGGATGATGCGCCGCACCACGCTGATAATGTAGGCGATGTCGATGCCGAAGGGACAGTACTGAGCGCAGCGTTTACAAAGGTTGCATTCGGTGTGGGCGATTTCGGCGGCCTTTTTGATGAATTCGGGGTCGACCTTGCCTTTTTTCTTCAGCATTTCCCACATCGTTTGCTTGACCTTGCCAACCGGTGAAAAGTGGGGATCGTTGTCGTGGGACAGATAGTAGTGGCAGGCTTCCGAACACAACCCGCAATGGATGCAGGTTTCGACATATGTCTTCAGGCGGGCTCCGGTTTCGCCTTTGATCACGCTGTTGATCACTTTTTCGATTCGTTCGGGGGTCAGCCGGGAAGCACCGACGTCGATCCCTTCGTCGAGGGCCTTTTTCACTTTTTCTTTTTCTTTTGCAGGTTCGGTCATGTTTGACTCCTCCTGTAACATCGGTTTATCGGTAATGGGCGATGAGCGATAGGATATTGCGGTGAATCCGTTTTAACCATAACTATTACCGCTAACCTATTACCTGCTTATTTTTTACCAGTCGCGGGCATGCCTGACCTTCCCGAACTCGGAGCCCATATAGGCGCGGGTGAAAGGCGAAAAGAGCATGTGGCTCAGCCGGGTGAACGGAATCGCAACCAGCAGCACTTCTCCGGCCACCACATGCAGGACCATCATCACCGGGTAGTCGATCCACTGGTGGTAAGCGATGAAACCCGTTATAAACGGAGCCGCTACGA
>JARROL010000001.1:989-43503 GCA_037383965.1 Desulfobacterales bacterium
ATGACCACTACCGTCAGGACATCCGCCCACGCGTCCGGCAGCGCCCACCAGCTGAGGTTTACGGCCTCGTCCAATAAAATGACGTGCGCCAGTAGGAATATCGGCGCAATCACCAGACCAATATGGAACACGAACGTGACAACGGTGAGAATCGGGTGCCGACGCCAATTAACCGTCCCGAAAGGGATAATCCAGTGAAAAATCGAGCGCAGACTGTATTTCCAGCTCATGTACGTAAATATGAACGGCTCTTTTTCTTTAACCAGCATGAACAACCGGATCAACCGGTAGAGACAACCGCCGAAAAACAGAATGAAAGCCAGCCATGCCAGAGGACCGCTGACGAAATTGTAAATCTCACGCATATTTCCCCCTCCTAACTTGCAAGGTCGGTTACGGGTATGACGCGCCGATAATAGGAGCCGTCCTCGAGGGATTTCAAGAGGATCTTCTGGCTGTCGGGACTGAACACCGGGTCCCAGACGGCATCACATTGATGTGACCACAGTCTGTCATCCACGGCGATGGTGTATTGGCCGTTTTTTTGTACCTTGGCGGCCATACGGCTTCCGTCCGGACTGAAAACCGGTTTCCAGGCCATGTCGAGTGCATCTTTCCAGACGCCGCCGTCGGCAGCGATCCGGTATTTCCCATCCTGCTTGGTGACTGCCGCGATGCGGCTTCCGTCCGGGTTGAAGACGAGATCGGTCACCAGCTCGTTGAAGACCACCGGCCATGGGGTTGCGTCTACGGCCACCGTCCACTGGCCGTATTTCACGGCGACGATGGATGCCAGCTTGGTGCCGTCGGGGCTGAACAGCTGATGCCAGAGCTGGGGAAACCGGCGGTCCCACACCATTTGACCGTCCTCGGCCAGGGCCCACTTGCCCTCGACCCGGACCGGTGCGATGACCGAATGTCTTTGCGGGTGAAAGACCGGTTCCCAGACACAGCTGAAGGTCTTGTCCCACGGCTTGCCGTCCACGGCGATGGTGTAATCATAAAGGTTGAGCCGCACTTCAGCGGCCAGGTGCTGCCCGTCCGGGCTGACGGCCAGATTCCAGACGTTGACGAACCGGGTGTCCCAGGCCTTGCCGTCCAGCGCAGCCGAAAAGGTGCCTTCCTGAAACTTGTGCACTTCACCGGAATCCGCCGCACTCACCTGGACTGCCGCCGCTGTCTTATCGCCGTCCGGGCTCAGTGCGAAATAGGTGATGTTGCTAAAGGTTTTCTCCCAGGGTGTGTCGTTCAGCGCCATGCCGTACTGCATATCCTGCTGAAATGCGACGGCGATGCTGTCGCCGTCCCGACTGTAGAGGGGATTCCAGACGTAGCCGAATTTATTCTCCCAAGCGGTGCCGTCCACGGCAACGGTCCACTCCCCCATCTCCGAGACCAGCACGCTCAGGCGGCCGGAGGGCGTATACCGCAGGTGCCAGGCCTTGTCGAACTCTGCCCCCCAGGGCTCGCCGTTGACACAAACGTCGAACTGACCCTCGTCGACGTTGACGATAGCGGCGATGTTTTCCCCATCAGGGCTCACGTAGGGCTCCTCGACCCAGCGAAAATTCTCCTTCCATTCTCCGAAGGGAATCCGCTTTTCACCGGTTTCCCAGTCCCAGTTGTTGATGTTCACTATACTCCCTCCTTTTCATCCCACTGACCTTATTGCAGGGAATACCTCAATTTACGCAAACTGCTCTATACAGTATCCCATTTGAAAATTCAACACGGCCAACTCATAGCCTATGCAGATTATTATTGGGTTTACAACAGACCATTTCGGTTATGTACGCCGACGGTGCATGGGCCGGTTACATTAGGGGTATAAATAAAAGTGTTGAATTTTTCAACAGGCGTGTTGAATAAGCCAACATCGTTTTTATTTGATAAATATTATATGAAATCAAAAAGTTAAGAGTCGGGCAGACGGTTGACCAGATGTCGGACTGTTTGAAATTCCAACAGGCCATCTTCTTACCGCCATTCGCCACATCCGCGGTCTTCATTTATGGATATCATTAGTTTCAACAAGTTATGTCAAAATCGGCCGTGGCGTGTCGTTGTGGCATAGCGCTTGCTTAATAAAGCAGAAAAACAGCTCATCATTAAACCTTTAAATACATAACATAAGGAGAGTGAAAAATGACAAAAAGAAGCCTGAGAAATCAACTGGGATATGGTTCCACCTACCGCAAAGGCGATCGCACGGACGTCGATACCGCGGGGGAAATCAGCTCGGTGCTCGGTGGGCAGGTCTGGTTGATCAAACCCGACAAGGAAGCCAAGTCAGCCAACCCCTGTATATGGATGCAGGCCGGTGTGGTCAAGAACAAAGACTGTAACAACTATTACGACTGTACCAGCTGCAAATATGATCGCGGCATGCGTCTGCAGGTGGAGAAGGGCAAACAGGTCAGCTGGCAGGACGCCATGCGCATGCGGCCCGAGCTTGAAAGAGTGTGTCGACACAGCCTCACCCAGCGAATTCACAACCGCGCCTGCGCCTACGACTACAAATGTGCCACCTGCGATTTCGACCAATATTTTGAAGATGTATGGGCTACGAAAACCAACACCCTCCCGTACGAAATCCAGAGCGTCAAGGGATTCGAGGTTCCCATGGGGTATTATTTCCACAATGGCCATACCTGGGCCCGGATTGAAAGCGGCGGCTGCATTCGGGTCGGACTGGATGACTTCGCCCTTAAACTGCTGGGTCGCGCCGATGCGCTCGATCTGCCGCTGATGGGCAAGGAACTCGACCACGGTAAGGTGGGCTGGGGACTGAAGCGCAAAGACAACTTGGCCGATGTCCTTTCTCCCATCGACGGTGTCATCGTGGAGGTGAACGCGGATGTACGGGAAAATCCTGCTTTGACCAATCAAGAGCCTTACGGTGAGGGCTGGCTGTTCATGGTGCGGACACCGGATGTCAAGGCCACCATGAAAAAGCTCATGGTAGATGTGGACAGCCTGGACTGGATGAACACGGAAGTTCGGACACTGGAAAGCATGATCGAGCAAACCGCGGGTCCTTTGGCCGCCGACGGCGGTTATCTGCAGGAAGACATTTACGGCAACCTGCCAGATCTCGGCTGGAAGAAACTGACCCAAACGTTTCTGAGAACCTAAACGTTTATTGGTGCGGCAAGCAAGGCGCATCGCGTCGGTAAAGGGCTTTGCACCGATCGGGTTATTCGGCCTGCGCTTTGTTTGCCCCCTGCAATCAGAGGAAATTCAAAATGAGAAAGCCACTAGCGGAGCATAAGGCGCGGGCGAGGCAGAATCCATGTATCTGGATGCAAGCCGGTGTGGTGCGCTCAAAACACTGCCAGCTCAACTATCAGTGCACGGCCTGCCGTTACGACAAAGCCCTGCGTCGGGTGGCCGAGGAGAACCGAATGCTGCGGAAACGCGGAGTACCGCCGCATGGCCGCAGAGCGCGCATCGTGGCCTGGAAAGATCGACTCAGGGAATTACCGTCTTGGAAACAGCCCTGCCTGCACTCCATGAAGGGCCGCATCGAATTCAGGGCCTGCACGAATGACTACAGCTGCGTTGACTGCGAGTTCGATCAGTTCTTTTACGATCAATTCACCGTGCATGCGGTGGTCAAACCGGTGGCGGAACTCAATATCGAAGGTTTCAAAATTCCCCAGGGCTATTACCTGCATCGCGGCCATGCCTGGGTGAAAATCGAAGAAGAAAACACCGTCCGCATCGGCCTGGACGAGTTTGCAGCCCGCACGTTCGGCCCCTTTTCCCGGATTGATACGCCCTTGATGGGCAAAACGGTTCATCAGGACCAGCCCGAAATCCGCCTGATCCGTGGGGAAAACAGGGCCGACCTGCTTTCACCGGTCAGCGGCGTTATTACCGCCACCAACCCGCGGCTGCTGGAAGACGCGCAGGTTGAAAACCGTAACGCCTACGCGGAAGACTGGCTCATTCGGGTTCATGCCGACAACCTCCGTCGAGATTTGAAAAACCTGATGATCAGCGATGAAACCGCGACCTTTTTGACCGAAGAAGTGGAACGCCTGTATCAGGTCATCGAGGCGGCGGCCGGTCCGCTAACGGTCGACGGCGGTCGTCTGGGAAGTGACATTTACGGTAAATTACCGCAACTGGACTGGCCCACCTTGACCCGGACTTTCCTGCGCTCCTGATAGAAAACGGCAGAAGCCTGCGGGTCTCGCCGTTCACGGCACCGATCAAGGTGCGAACCGGTGAGGGTCGTCGCGGCTGTCAGCCGTAAAGATGGCGCATGGGTGTGGCAGCGTGCCGTTTTTTCCCCATGCGCCGGCTTTCCACGCTTCCATAATTCCGGCATTCCAGATCCCCCGATACCCCGTTGATACTCGATTCAGGGGACCTTTCAGCACTTTGATCATTTGTTTTGGACAAGAATGATTTCGAGCTTGCTGAGTTCATCCTGCAGCAGGACCCTGCAGTGTCGGCAAAGGTGATTCGACTTACGGTCAACATCCCGTATGCTGCGGCAGTAATGCATGATGCAGGTCCGTTCCGGGCAGTGGCGCAGCGTGAAAGTATGGCCCAGTTCGTGAACGGCTTCTTTGCCGAGACGGCAGTGCATCGCCGGATTGGTAGCCGCGGCATCGAGGCCCTCCTGCAGGCGATAGGTGGATATGATAGCGGCCTTGCCCCCCAGTTGGGCTTCGCCGTAAACGTGAGTGAGAATCGGTATGAACAGGTCGGCCTGGGTGATGGCGATGATCTTCAGTGCGTCATCCGGCGCCATTGCGGCGAGCTTTTGAATAATCACGGTTGAGTGATACTGCCGACGAACCGGATCCAGTGCAAAGTCGACATCCGCCAGCAGCGGCTTGATTTCACTCCGGCAACCGAATACCCGCTCGATTTCTCTAGCGACCAATCCACACAACCCCGGGTCAATCACGCCGATGGGTGCGATGTGAATACTGTATGCGGAAAGTCGGCTCGTCAATCTTCTCTTTGGAGGTTGTATCGTTTGATTTTACTGTAAAGGGTCGTGCGGTCGATATCCAGGATTTTCGCACATCTGGCGATATTCCAATCGTTTTGGTCCAGAATCCGTTGGATGTGAAACTTTTCGACCTCTTTGAGGGAGTCATCCGGTGGCAGGGCAATTTTCTGGGTGCAGTAAAACGGCAAATCTTCGGATCGGATTTTGCGATGTTTTCCGATCACGATCGCTCTTTCAATCGCATTTTCGAGTTCGCGGACGTTTCCGGGCCAATCATGGAGCATCATTTCATCCATCGCCTCCCGCTGAATGCCGTCAATCGGCTTGTTGGTTTCCTGGCTGTAGTGGTTTATAAAATGGTCGGCCAGCAGCGGAATGTCCTCCTTGCGCTCCCGCAGTGATGGCATGCGAAAGGAAATCACGTTGAGCCGGTAAAAAAGGTCTTCTCGAAATAGGCCTTCTTTGATCGCCGTCTCCAGATTCCGGTTGGTGGCGGCGATGACACGGAAATCGGCCTCGATCGGTTGAGTGCCGCCCACGCGATAAAAAACACGGTCCTCCAGGACCCGCAACAAATCAATCTGCATGCGCATACCGATTTCACCGATTTCATCCAGGAAAAGGGTGCCGCCATGGGCCAGCTCCAGGCGCCCTTTCTTGGTTTCCTTGGCGTCCGTGAAAGCACCCTTCTGGTGACCGAAGAGTTCGGTTTCCATTAAGTGTTCCGGAATGGCCCCGCAGTTGACGGTCACAAAAGGGCCCTCGCAGCGGGGGCTGTTGGAGTGGATGGCCTTGGCGGCCAGCCCCTTGCCAGTACCGGTTTCTCCGGTGATCAACACGGTGCTGTCCGTGGCGGCTACATCGGTGATCAGGTCAAATATGGCATGCATGGATCCGGACTGCCCAATCATGCTCTCGAAGCGGGCGCGCTCTTTGCTGGCTTCTTTCAGGTACAGCATTTCTCGCGCCTGGGCCTGCTGGGCGACGATCTTCTCGATCAATATCCCCAATTCGTTGGGATCGAAGGGCTTGAGCAGGTAGTCATCAGCGCCGTTTTTCATGGCCTCGATGGCCGTGGAAATTGAGCCGTATGCGGTAATCATCACAACGGCCACGTCCGGTTCGTCGTTTTTGACCTGCCGCAGGACGTCCAGACCGCTCATCCCTTCCATCTTGATGTCGACCAGCATTATGTCAAAACGTGACTGGGTCAGCTTTTTCAACGCTTCCTCTCCGCTGGCGGCCGCGTCCACTTTGTATTCATCCCGCTCAAGCCAGCCGGCCAGGGATTCACGCATGATCAATTCATCATCGACAATCAGAATCTTGGTGTTGTTCATTTGGGTCTCCACCCTCGGCTTGCGATTCCTGCGTCCGCTGTTTCAAAGGCAGTTCAACGGTAAAAACGGTACCCTCCCCGACCTTTGAGTCCACCCGCATGGCGCCGCCGTGCTCCTGAACAATTCCGTAGGCCACCGAAAGACCCAAGCCGACGCCTTTGCCCTTTTTCTTGGTGGTGAAAAAAGGCTCGAAAAGCCGCGGCAGGTTTTGCCGGGGGATACCGTGGCCGGTGTCCCGGAAGGCTACTGCGACCGCGTTTGCTCCGGACGCCGACCGGGTTTGTACCGTCAAGACGGCGTTTTGGGCACTCTCCATGGCCTCGGCGGCATTGGAGATGATATTCATGAAGACTTGTTGGAGTTGATCTTCGGATCCGACAATCTGCGGTATGTGAGGGTCGAGGTCTTTTTCAACCTTGATGTTGTGTATTTTGAGCAGGTTTGAATTGACCATGAGCGTTTTCTCCACCAGCCGGTTCAAATCCAAGGGAGTCAGTTCTATTTTGGTCTGTCTGGAAAAGGCAAGCAAATTGGACGCAATCCGGCTGACGCGGCGGGTCTCGGTCTCCATGAGTGTCAGATACCGCGTGATACGTTCGCTCTCTTTGTGCGTGATTTTTTCTTCGGCGTAAAGCCGTTTGATCAGCAGTATTAAATTGAGTATCCCGGCGATGGGGTTGTTGATTTCATGCACGACCGACGCCGAAAGCTTGCCGAGGGACGCCATCTTGTCCTGGTGCAGCAGTTTCTCGTGCGTTTCCTTCAATTGACGGGTGCGTTCGACCACCATCTGTTCCAGGCGCCGAGTGATTTTTTCCTCTTCTTTTTTTCGATCCGTAATATCGCGGCTGACTTCGATGAATTTGGATAACTTGCCGCTTTTTTCCCAGATGGGGTAAATGGTGATCTCCATGTAACGATGCTCGCCGCGCTTGTTGATCCTTGACATGACGCGTTGGCTGGGACGCCGGTTTCGGATGGCCTCGTTCAGGGGGCAGACCACCGCATCGCGGCTGCACTGCAGGTTTGTTTTCTGGAAAACCTCGTGGCACTTGCGGCCGATCACCTCATCCCGGGTATAATACATTTTTTCTAAAAAGGTTTCATTGACTTCGATGATGTCCATATCCGGGTTGAGAACCAGAATAAAATCTTCGATACCATTTAGAATGGTTTCAACCTCCTGGTTGCGTTCTCGTAATTTTCTTTCTTCGATGCCGATGGCTTGCCAGAAAAGCTCGAACACATCGAAGGCCAGGACCCGAATGTGGGCCGGCCGTTTGTTGAGAATGTCCCACAGAATATAGTCGTCTGGAACCAGAATAATAATGAGCCGGATGTCGAATTTCGGATCACAGAGGTCCTGATAATCCTCTACGGTTTCAAGGCCCAGTTTCCGGGCCAGGACCATGCCGGGGGCCTGCGCATCCCTATCGGCAACGGCCCGTATACGGGCTCCGACATCGCCTTTTTCGGAAGGAAATGTCATTTTCTTCAGTAATTCAAGACACAAATCACCCCCGCCCACGAGACCGATGTTGATCGTAGAGGGCGCCTTGTCGGTTATGAAAATGTGCGGTTCCTTTTTCGGCATACAGAGCATCTTCCTTTCGAATGGGGATTCACTAGCATAGAATCATCTACATTGCAATTCACCCGTTGATCATACACCGTTGGTTAGGCGCATCGAATACTGGTTTTTTCATCTGCACTGATGATGCAGTCATTGGGCCGAAGTCGTTTTCCGTTCCGTAGGCCCTGGTAGAGATCCAAAACACGGCTGGCCTTTTGCGCAAAATCTGGATCGCTAGGAAAGATCCAGCTGCGATATTGCTACGGATTTATGGCATCCTGGCTCATCCAGCGCCAAACCTTAGCGCCACTGATGGCGGCTACATTACCGTTTTTATCAGCTTAGCGGGCATTGTCAGCATTGCTGAGCCGAGAAAAGGGGAGGTTATTTTCGCCAGGCATCTGGCAAGCCCAAGCGTTAACCTCCATGACCACTTTAGGGAGAAAAACGACTCGGTCTCCCGCGTCTTGGACGATCCTGGAGACCGGCCAAGCGTTCTTCATAGAAGCGTTTGCGCCACTTGCTGATGATCTGTCGCGGCACCTCGAGGCGTTCACCGATTTGTTTGTTTTCCATGCCTTCGGCAGCGAGCAAAATGGCTTTGGCGCGAACGACTTCAAAATATGGTGACGTATACTTCCGCGTGATTCGTAGCAAGGCCTTTTTCTCATGTGCCGCAAGCTCTATTAAAAAAGGGCTATTTCTTGGAATATAGCACCTCCTTTCGTTTCGGAGGACGATATCAAATGCATACTAATTTGTCGATAATACGACATCGTATTTATAAAAATGTGTACTGAGTTGTGCTTTGTGTCGAGGACATAGTTTGCTTTCGTCACCGGTAGGTCAAAATTGTCGTACAGCAGTCATTATGTTCAGATACAAAGGCCTTGACAGTACTTTCGACGATATGCCATATAACTCCCTTGGCAAATCGGCGCAAATTTGATTGGTCCGCTCTTGAGGCGAATCAGCGCAAATTTGATCGGTCCGCTCTCGCCAAGCATCTTTTATTGTTGAACTTTTATCCGCCGGCGTATCGCGTGTTTTTCGTCTCAGCGTGTAAGCTCGGCATCAAAAGGGTCAGGATAGATCTTATGAGCAAGAACATAATTGTTGGATCAGCTTTGGTTGTCGGCGGCGGCATCGCCGGAATGCAGGCAGCTCTGGATTTGGCCGATTCGGGCTACCTGGTTCACCTTGTCGAAAAATCATCCGCCATCGGCGGCGTGATGAGCGAACTGGACAAGACCTTTCCGACCAACGACTGTGCCATGTGAATTATCTCGCCCAAACTGGTCGAGGTCGGCCGGCATCTCAACATCAATCTGATCACCTGTGCCGAAGTTGAAACGGTATCAGGAACACCCGGAAATTTTAAGGTCACGATCAACAAAGCCCCTCGGTTTGTGGACCCGGCAAAGTGCACCTCATGCGGCGACTGCATCGAGGTTTGCCCGGTTTCCCTTCCCGATGAGTACGACCACGGTTTTTCCGCCCGCAAAGCCATCTACAAGAAATACGCCCAGGCGATCCCCGGCGCTTTTACCGTGCACAAGATGGACAAGGCTCCCTGCCGCCTGGCCTGTCCGGCAGGCTTAAACGTGCAGGGCTATGTGCAGATGGTGGGGGCCGGGAAATATAAAGAGGCCCTTAAAATTATCATGGAGGATCTGCCCCTGCCCGGGGTTCTCGGACGCATCTGCCCCCACGGTTGTGAAGACGCCTGCCGCCGCTGCGAAGTCGACGATCCGGTGGCCATCCGTGACCTGAAGCGGCTGGCGGCCGACCAGGTGGACCCACGGGAAGTGGAGATCAAGTGTCTGCCGCAGCGCAAGGAAACGGTGGCGATCATCGGCTCGGGCCCCGCGGGGCTCTCGGCGGCGTATCACCTGATCCGCAGGGGAATCAAGTCGACGATTTTCGAGGCCTTGCCCCAGGCGGGCGGCATGTTGCGGGTCGGCATTCCGGAACATCGCTTGCCCAGGGAGGTTCTCGACAGGGAAATCGAGCTGATCACCAACCTGGGAGTCGACATTAAAGTCAACACGCCCTTCGGAGCGGATTTATCGCTGGATGATCTCTTCGAGCAGGGCTTCAAGGCGGTCTATATTGCCATCGGCGCCCATAAGGGCATCAATTTGGGCATACCGGGAGAAAAATCGAAGGGGGTTCGGCAGGGCGTCGATTTCCTCAGAGAAGTCAATCTGACCGGCAAGGCCGACGTCGGTAAAAATGTCGCCATCATCGGCGGCGGCAACGTGGCCATCGACGTGGCCCGCTGCGCGGTTCGCCTGGGCGCCGAGACGGTCAATATCATCTACCGGCGCTCCAGGGCCGAAATGCCCGCCTGGGAAGAGGAAATTCAGGCCGCCGAGGACGAGGGCGTCAACCTCACCTACCTGTCCGCGCCCCAGGAAGTATTGGTCGAAGACGGTCGGGTGGTAGGCCTGCGCTGCATCCGCATGAAGCTCAGCGACGTCGACTCTTCCGGTCGCAGGAGACCGACTCCCATCCCCCACAGCGAGTACGAGATCGACATCGATCAGCTCATTCCGGCCATCGGTCAGAAACCGGATCTCTCCGCCCTGGCGGACGTGGCCGGTCTGGACACGACGCGGTGGGGCACCATGGAGGTGGATGCCGTCACCTATGCTACCGGGCGGGAAGGGGTTTTTGCCGGTGGCGATGTCCAGACGGGTCCCTGGGTGGCCATTGGCGCCATCGCCGCCGGAAAAGAGGCCGCCGAGTCGATCCAGCGTTATTTCGATAAGCGCGATATGGCTGCCGACCGGGAGCCGATCTACAAGGAAAACCCCGTTTATCGGCCGATCCCGGCCGATGCCAACCGCACCGCGCGCGCCAAGATGCCGGCCCTGCCGGTGGTCGATCGCCGGGGTAACTTCAAAGAGGTCGAGCTGGGTTACGCGGAAGCCGCAGGGCAGTCGGAGGCCCATCGCTGTCTCAATTGCGGCTATTGCTGCGAATGCTACCAGTGCGTCGAAGCCTGCAAACCGCAGGCGGTGACCCTGGAGACCCACGCCGAACAGGCGCAAAAGATCGAATTGGAAGTGGGGTCCGTGATCCTGGCGCCCGGGTTCAAACCTTTCGATCCGTCAAAGTTCGATGCATACAACTACAGCAAACACCCCAATGTGATCACCTCCATGGAAATGGAGCGCTTTTTGTCGGCTTCCGGCCCGACGGGCGGTCACCTCGTACGGCCTTCCGACCACAAAGAGCCGCAGAAGATCGCCTGGTTCCAATGCATCGGGTCTCGTGACCTGAACCGCTGCGACAACTCCTACTGTTCTTCGGTGTGCTGCATGTACGCCATCAAGGAAGCCGTCATCGCCAAGGAGCACAGCGGGGGTAACCTCGACTGCGCCGTTTTCTTCATGGACATGCGCACGCCGGGCAAGGATTTCGAGCGATTTTACGACCGGGCCCGGGAAAACGATGATGTTCGGTTCATCCGCAGCCGGGTTCACACCATCGACCCGGTGGGGGACACTGGCGACCTCGAGCTGCGCTATGTTACCGAGAGCGGCGAGATGATAACCGAGACCTTCGACATGGTGGTGCTTTCGATCGGCATGGAGGTTGGGTCTGAAGCCGTGGCGTTAGCCCAGAGACTTGGATTCGAGCTGACCGAAGGGCGTTTCTGCCAGACCGAAACCTTTGAACCGGTGGCCACCTCCAAGCCGGGCATCTTCGCTTGCGGGGCGTTCCAGGGACCAAAGGACATTCCGCAGTCGGTCGTTGACGCGAGTGCGGCGGCCTCGGCCGCCGGCGAGATTTTGTCCGCGGCCCGGTTCACGGCTACCAAAACTCCGGAACTGATCCCGGAAACCAACGTTATCGGCGATCGACCGAGGATCGGGGTTTTCGTCTGCCGCTGCGGCATCAACATTGCCGGGGTTGTCGATGTTCCGGCAGTACGGGATTACGCTGCTACACTGCCCTTTGTGGATTACGTATCCGACAATCTCTACTCCTGCTCCCAGGATACCCAGGACACGATGGCGGCGATTATCAACAAGGAAAAACTCAACCGGGTGGTGGTGGCGGCCTGCACGCCCAAAACACACGAACCGCTGTTCCAGGAGACTCTGATCAACGCCGGCCTCAACAAGTACCTTTTCGAGATGGCCAACATCCGCAACCAGGATTCGTGGGTTCACAAGAAAAATCCAGAACTGGCCACCCAGAAGGCCAAAGACCTAGTGCGCATGGCCGTGTCCAAGGTCGCGTTGATGGAGCCGCTCAAAGAGGCCGAACTTGATGTCACTCCAGTTGCCATGGTTTTAGGCGGCGGTGTGGCCGGTATGGCCGCAGCCCGCAGTCTGGCGAGGCAGGGCTATGAGACGCATTTGGTCGAAAAAAGCGATCGCCTCGGCGGCCAGGCGCTCAACCTTTACCACACGGCCCAAGGGGAGGATGTCCAGCAGAAGCTTGCCGGTCTCATCGAGGATGTCAGCCGCGAGGAGAACTTCCATGCTCACCTGAACACCACCTTGACCGGGGTTAGCGGCTTTGTGGGCAACTTCCAATCAACCCTGTCCCACAACGGCGACACCCAGACCTTAGATCACGGGGTGGCCGTTCTGGCCACCGGGGCCAACCCACTCATACCCGAAGAGTACGAATACGGCAAGGATCCCCGCATCCTGACCAGCTTGGAGCTGGATCGCAAGTTTATCGAAAACGACCCGGCGCTGGAAAAGCTGAAGACTGCGGTTTTCATCCAGTGTGTCGGCTCTCGGGAACCCCAACGACCGTATTGCTCCAGGGTGTGCTGCACCCATTCGGTGGAAACCGCTCTGGAGCTCAAGAAACGCAATCCCGATATGCAGATCTTTATTTTGTATCGGGACATGCGGACCTACGGCGAGCGCGAGTACCTCTACAAAAAGGCCCGTGCGGCCGGGATCGTTTTTATCCGATACAAACTGGAGCAAAAACCCCAGGTCAGCGTGACCCAAGAAGTGATCCGTGTGGCGGTAATCGATCATGTTTTGGGCTGGCCGGTGGAGATCCAGGCCGACCTTCTCACGCTGGCCTCGGCCGTTATACCGGCCGGCGATGAAAGTCTGGCTCAGTTCTTCAAGGTGCCGATGAACGAAGACGGCTTCTTCGTCGAGAAACACGCCAAGTTGGGGCCCTCCGAGTTCGCCACCGACGGTGTGTTCCTGTGCGGCATGGCCCACTATCCCAAGCCGATCGACGAGTCCGTGGCCCAAGGCCGGGCAGCGGCCTCCCGCGCCTTGACGTTGCTGGCCCAGAAAACGATTCACACCAGCGGTACCGTGGCCCTAGCAGATCCTTTCATGTGCAGTCGCTGCGGAGTGTGCGTCGCCATTTGCCCTTATTCGGCGCCGTTTTTTACCGAGGCCGGTCCAAATGCCGGCAAGGCCGAGGTCAATCCGATTCTGTGCAAGGGCTGCGGTTTGTGCGTGGCTTCCTGCCGCTCCGGGGCGATCCATTTAAAGGGCTTTGACAACAACCAGATTTTTGCTCAGCTCTTTTCCCTGAGCGAAGAGGTGGGATAGTGCCTATCCATAAATCCTTAAAACCTATGGAGTTATCATGTCCGAGTGGGAACCGAAAATCGTCGCATTTTTGTGCAATTGGTGCAGCTATGGTGCAGCGGATCTGGCCGGCATCAGCCGGATGGAATATCCGCCCAACATTCGGGTCATCCGGATTCCCTGCACAGGGCGGATGAGCCCCAAGTTCTTTCTCGCGGCGCTGCGCGAGGGCGCAGACGCTGTCTGGGTATCCGGGTGACATCCCGGCGAATGCCATTACCTGGAAGGTAATTACTACGCTCGCCGAAAGTTCGCCCTGTTTCAGAATCTGATGGAGCACATGGGAATCGAGCCCGGGCGGATTCAATTCTCATGGGTTTCCTCGGCCGAGTCGACCAAGTTCGTCGAGGTGGTCAACGATGTCACTGCGAAGGTCAAGGGGCTGGGGCCCAATCAAAACTTCATTAAAACCGAAGCCAAGGTGGCTTAGTATGTCATATATCGTCAAGATCAAAGAGATTTCCGAAAAGATCCTCAAAGACTGCACGGTGGAAATGGTCATCGGCTTTCGCAAGGGAACCGTTCCGTTGATGAACGAACCTTGCTTTGCGAGGACCCCCGATCAGGTGGATCAGTTTGTCTGGGATGGAAACTGCTGTATAAACCTTGCCAACTATCTGGCTGATCGCAAAGAAAAGATCGGAATCGTGGCCAAGGGGTGTGATTCCCGCAACATCGTCACGCACATTCTCGAAAACAAAATCAAACGCGAGCAACTCTACATTATCGGCGTGCCGTGCCTGGGAATGATTGACAAGCGACGAATTGCGCAGGATTTCGCCGACGAGATCATTGCGGTTGAAGAGGATAACGGCAAGGTTATCGTCAAAGGGCATGAGCGGGAAAAAGTCTACGACAAGTCTGCAGTGCTTCAGGAAAATTGTGCCATCTGTATTCATCGTAACCCGGTTATCCACGACGAACTGGTGGCCGAACCGGTGGTGGAGCAGATCGAAGTGGACCGCTACGAGGACGTGCGTCGTGTCGAATCCATGGCGCCGGGTGAAAAATGGGCCCATTTCGAGGAGATGCTGGCGCCCTGCATCCGTTGCTATGCCTGTCGTAACGCCTGCCCACTGTGTTACTGTCCCACGTGCTTTGTGGATGAACACCGCCCCCAATGGGTCAACAAGGGCCAGGACCCGGTTGACGTGCGCACGTTTCATTTCCTGCGCGCTTACCACTGCGCCGGACGCTGCACCGACTGCGGCGCCTGCGAGAGAGTCTGCCCGGTCGGCATCCCGGTGCGTCAGTTCACCAAAAAGCTTGAAAAAGATGCCCGGGAACTTTTCGACTGGGAGGCCGGTTTGACGCTGGACAAGCGCCCGGTGCTCGATTTTTACAAACCTAACGATCCGGATGAGTTCATTAAATAAAGATAGACATAGTGTTTGGTGTTTAGAGCTTAGTGTTTGGTAATCGTTGTCCGATACCAAACACGAAACACCAAATAGCAAACACCAAATTCATAGGTTCACGTAATGAAGATTGTAAAAATTGACAAGAAGAGCTTGAGCACCGACCTCGACCGACTGCGTGAGACGTATCGACTTTTCGGGCCGGTCAAAGGGCCGCAGTATTACGATTTTCAGCTGCTGGGTCCTGGACAAACGCCCGACTTGGACTTTCTCAATACGCGCATGTCGGCCAAGTCTCTGGTTTATCCGCAATCGGAGGTGATGCTCGATTACAGCCTGGACGAAAGTCAAGATGATCACCACATAATGAAGGAAAGCGCACGGGACTATTCCCCCCGGGCTGTCATCGGGATCAGGCCCTGCGATGTCAAGGGATACCTCCTGGTGAAGCGCAATTTCGACACCCCCGACTTCAAGGACCCTTACTGGGTCCGCAACTTTGCGGCCACCACCCTCGTGGGCTATGGCTGTGATGAGCCTTGCAGCAGCTGTTTCTGCACCTCCGCCGGATCGGGACCTTTTCACGAGGAAGGCTTGGACGTGCTTCTGGTCGATGCCGGAGACAGCTTTTTAGCCAAGATCATCTCCGAGAAGGGGGAAAAGTTGGCCGCCGCCGCCGGCTGGGACAAACCGGCTGCAGACGGGACCGAACAGGAGATTGACGCTCGCCGGCAGGCAGCAGAAGCCAAGATGAACGCCGCGATGGAAACGGACCGGTTGGCCGCACAGGACACGCTCGATCTTTACGACGCGCCCTTCTGGGAAGATGTCTCTTTTTCCTGCATCAATTGCGGAACGTGTACTTACGTCTGCCCGACCTGCTGGTGTTTCGACATTCAGGACGAGGTCCGCGGGAAAAAAGGAAAACGACTGCGCATCTGGGATAGCTGCATGTATCCGCTGTTCACCCTCCACGGCTCCGGCCACAATCCTCGGGGGACGAAACTGCAGCGGGTCCGCCAGCGGTTCATGCACAAGCTCAAATATTATGTGGACAAGTATGAAGACGGGATACAGTGCTCCGGTTGCGGTCGTTGCGTGCGCCTGTGTCCGGTGAACATCGACATTCGTCGGGTTGCCCGACTGATGAACAGCCACGGCCAGGACGCTGTGGCCTGCGAGGTGAAGTGATGACGACGCCGCATGTTGAATCCGTCATTCCCGGTACCGGAGGGATGACGGTGACGAATCCTTATCTCCCGTATCCGGTACGAATCGAGGAGATAACCACCGAAACCGAAGACCGTAACCTGAAGACGTTCAAACTGGTGTTCTTGAATACGGCCGACGAAAAAAAGTTTGCCTATAAGGCCGGCCAGTTCGCCGAGCTCTCGATAACCGGCAAAGGTGAAATACCGATCGGGATTGCCTCTTCGCCGACGGAAAAAGGCTTTCTCCTTTTTACCGTCAACCGGGTCGGGCTGGTTTCCACCGCCCTGCACAACATGCGGGTGGGCGACATCATGGGTGTTCGCGGTCCCATGGGCAATTGGTACCCTTGGGAGGCAATCGAGGGCAAAAGTGTTGTTATCATCGGGGGCGGTTTTGCTTTCACGACCCTGCGGTCGTCCATCGTTTACATGCTCGATCCGAATAACCGGCCAAAATTCAAAGATATACATGTCATATATGGTGCCCGGACACCGGGCATGCTTCTCTACCGCGACGAACTGGCGGCCTGGGAGAAACGCGACGACATCTACATGCACATCACTGTGGACGCCACCGACGATCCGACCTGGAAGTACAATACCGGTTTCGTGCCGACGATCACCGACCAAAAAGCGCCGCCGGCTGACGGGGAAACCTATGCCATCGTGTGCGGTCCTCCGATCATGATCAAGTTTACACAGCCGGTACTCGAGAACCTCGGTTACTCGTACGACCACATCATCATGTCTCTGGAAAATCGGATGAAATGCGGTATCGGTATCTGCGGCCATTGCAATATCGGCAAGGAATACGTGTGCAAGGACGGGCCGGTCTTCACGCTGGAACAGTTGAGCCGTATGCCGAAAGAGTATTGACCGGCCTGTTTTTTAATGTTGACATCACAGATTCAATACGTTAATAAACCAACTTTAATCATCGCAATAGGCGGACTGGCGTAAGCCACTGGAATAATTTATTTTTTAAAGGAGGGTATTGTATGCCAACAGTTGAATTCATGGGAAAAGCATTCACCGTCGACGAAGACGGGTTCATCGATTCCTACGAAAACTGGAGCCAGGAATGGGTACAGTGGGTCAAGAAAGAAGAGGGCATCGACGAACTCAACGAGGAGCACCAAAAAGTCATCAAGGTCCTGCGTGAATACTATGAGAAAAACGGAATTGCCCCGATGGTTCGGGTTCTTTCCAAGGTTACCGGTTTCAAACTGAAGCACATTTACGAGTTGTTTCCCTCCGGCCCGGGCAAGGGAGCCTGCAAGATGGCCGGTCTTCCCAAGCCGACCGGTTGTGTCTGATCCGATCCACCGAAACGACACGATGACTTCTATGAAGACAAGGCCCTGCGCGCCCCGCAGGGCCTTTACTATTTAGGGGAGGCGCCATGGTCGTTCTCAACATCAAAACGACGTCGAGGACCGAGTTCGTCGACATCACCGCGAAGGTTCAGGAGGCTATCGGCTCCACCGGGTTGACCGAAGGCCTCTGCATGCTCTACGTGCCGCACACCACTGCTGCGATTACCATCAACGAGAGCGCCGATCCCAGCGTTAAATCCGATATTCTGATGGTCCTCAACGAGGTGGTTCCCTGGGAGGCTCAATACCGTCATGGGGAAGGAAACTCTCCGGCCCATGTCAAATCCACACTGGTCGGAGCCTCGGAGCTGATTGCGGTTGAAAAGGGGCGACTGGTTTTGGGAACATGGCAGGGTATCTTTTTCTGTGAATTCGATGGTCCGCGAACCCGAAGGGTGCAGGTCAAGGTCATTCCGGTCTGAGTTTGTTGCCTGCCCGAAATCATCGGTGATAATAAGTATTCGCCTAAAAGTTCATCGGGAAACGTTGATTTTCGTATTCCTGTTGCCGCAGAGATTGACGAAAATGATGTTATACACAGCGTCATGGTAAAATTTCGTATTGGCCCTTTATATCCTTGAATTTAAAGTCACCTTAACGTGTCAAACACCTATAACGCCGTGTATGAAAGCGCAATGATTTATGTCGTTTTTTATAGATGAAACCGATCGTCGCATTCTGAACCGAATTCAAACCCGTTTTCCGATCGCGCCGCGTCCGTACTCGGTGATTGCAGAAGACCTCGGCCTGACCGAAAAAGAGGTGATGTCTCGTATCAAGCGATTGAAGGAAAAGGACGTTATCCGCAGGATCGGCGGCAACTTCGTACCCGAAAAAGTTGGTTTTGTCAGCACGCTCTGTGCGGCCCGGGTGCCGGAGACCGCCATCGAATACTTTGCAGAGGTCGTCAACAGTTACTCCGGGGTCACGCACAACTACGTGCGCGACAATGTCTACAACATCTGGTTCACCTTCATCGCGCCGTCGATGGCGGAAATCGAGGAAAATCTCGGGCAGATCGAGAAGCAAACCGGTGTTTCACCGATTCTCAACATGCCCGCGACCCGGGTGTTCAAGATCCGCGCAAAGTTCGAGCTCTAAATTTAGATTTCCCGCTGCAAGCAGCGCGAAATCTAAATGAAAAAAAGCGGGATTACTCCGGATCGATTCGCTTGCGACCGAAAACCAGATTTTTCAACATGTGACGATGCAACATGCGTGACATCCGCATAGCCCTTGTGGTTGTTAATTGTCCGTTAGCGGCTATTGACGAAAATCTGGTGAGCATGGAGCGGCTGGCCGGCGAGGCGGCGCGCGAGGGGGCCAAGATTGTCTGTTTCCCCGAGCTGAACCTTACCGGTTACTGCGTCACGCAGGAATTGGCGAAAACGGCCCTACCGGTGCCGGGACCTGCAACCGAGGAGATGGTTCGCATCGCCCGGTCGACCTCCCTGACGATCCTGGCCGGATTGGCAGAAAAGGACACGGCGGGACGAATGTTTGCCACCCATCTGGTGGTCACTCCCCAAGGCGTTTCCGGTTTTTACCGTAAAATTCATATCGCGCCGCCGGAAAGTCCCCTTTTTTCGCCCGGTGGGCAGGTTTCACTCCATTCTTTTCCCGGACTCACCTTCGGTATTCAACTCTGCTACGACAGCCACTTCCCGGAACTTTCCACCTGCATGGCCCTTAAGGGTTGCGATCTGATTTTTATGCCCCATGCCTCCCCGCGGGGAACCCCCGAGAATAAAATGGCCTCGTGGATGCGCCATCTCAGCGCAAGGGCCTTCGACAACGGTGTCTTTATCGCGGCCTGCAACCAGGTCGGAGACAATCGACACGGTCTGAACTTTCCGGGTGTTGCTACGCTTATCGGGCCATCGGGTGAGGTATTGCAGCATATCGGTAGCGACAAAGAGGGCCTGCTGTTGGCCGATCTGGAAGCAGCCCGGTTGAGCGACGTACGCCGTCATCGGATGCGCTATTTCCTACCCAACCGCAGGCCCGATATCTACAAGTTATAGGCGTTCGGCTGCGACCGACAGTTCTTTTCAACGGCGCGGCAAGTGGTGGCGCCTGAAATAGACCACCGAATCGATCGAGTAAAGGAGTAGGGCGGTCCAGATCAGTATGAAGGTCCACAATTGGGCGGTGCGAAAAGGTTCGCGGTAAACAAAGACAGCCAGTAGAAAGGTGCAGCTCGGGGCGATGTACTGCAAAATGCCGATTGTAGAAAAATGAATCTTGCGGGCACCTGTGGTGAACAGCAGCAGGGGCAGGGCGGTGACCAGCGCGGCGCACATCAGCAGGATATCGGTCCGGCCGTCGCCCCGCAGAAAGGCACCGCTACCGTCGATATACAAGGTGCCGAGGTAGACCACCGCCGGGAGCGACAACAGGAGAGTTTCAATTGTCAAACCGACCAGGGCATTGACCGATGCTACCTTGCGGATCAAGCCGTAAAAACCAAAAGTGAAGGCCAGAAACAGGGCGATCCATGGCAGTCGACCGATTTCGATCGTCAGATAGACGACGCCGACAGCTGCCAGAATCACGGCCACTAGCTGAGCCGGCCGCAGGCGTTCCTTCAGAAACACCACTCCCAGCATCACGTTGATCAACGGGTTTATATAGTAGCCCAGACTGGTCTGCAGAATGCGATCGCTGTTAATGGCCCAGATGAAGACGAACCAGTTGCTCGAGACCAGCATCGTGGTTACCAGCAGGATCAGCATGGTGCGGCCGGAGGAAATCACGGTTTTGAATTCATTGCGGCGGTTCGTGAAAACGACAAACGGCAGCAGGAACAGAAACGACCAGACCATGCGGTGCATCAGAATCTCGAGGGCCGGGATGGCGCGCAGGGTTTTGAAATAGATCGGCGTCAATCCCCAAATGAGAAAAGCCCCCACGGCGCAGGCCGCACCGGCTGGTGATTCCGGTGGCGGCGAGTGAGCGGCGGTGTTTTCTTCCTGCAAAATGGGTCTCCGATTCCACGGGATCGACATGACGGTGTACTAAACGGTCATGGCCCTCGGGCCGCTACGGGGCATAAAAATGACGCACCGGAGCCCGATTGAACGGTTGCGAAAAGCGGCTGACTGTTTGAGTCGCTTACGGGGTCTTAGACCGGATCCTATGCCGATGCCGCTTGGAAAGCACGATCTTCATGCTGAATTCGAACTCTTTATTTGTATACGCTACTGGTCCGGGCTTAGAGCCCGTTGGCGGCGAGTTTCAGGCGTCTTTCGAAACCGTTCATCCGGGCGGAGGTGCCCACCTTATTTACGTGATAAACATGAACAGGTGAACACGTCTTGGCGGCCAGGCCTGTCGGATTTGCCGTCGAGGGCTGCACCATAGTCGAACGATACCCGGATGTCAAAAGATACCGGCCGGTTTGACACCGATTAATTGATTGAGGAAATGACCTATGCAACAGTCCGAGCCTTTTACCGTCGAAAAGAGAGGTGGAATCGCCTGGTTGACTCTCAACCGGCCCGAGAAGCACAACGCCATGGACCTCGATTTTTTCGCGGTCCTCTCGCAACACCTCCAGAAGCTGACAGATGATGGCTGCGTCAGAGTAGTGGTGATCAAGGCCGCAGGCAAGAGCTTCTCGGCCGGCACCGACCTGTCCTCCGTTGCGGCAATGGTGGGCGGCGGCGGCGCGGACGAGCGCCGGAACCTGCACCGCAAAATCCTGGCCCTTCAGGAAGGAATCAGCGCGATCGAGAAGTGCTGCAAACCGGTTATTGCCGCCATCCACGGACACTGCATCGGCGGCGGGGTCGACCTGATTTGTGCATGTGACGTCCGCATCGCCGAGAAATCCACGCTGTTCAGCATCCGGGAAACCCGAATGGGGATCATCGCCGATCTAGGGACCCTTCAGCGGTTACCGCCGATCATCGGTGAAGGCCGCACGAGGGAACTGGCTTTAAGCGGCCGCGATTTCAGCGCCACGGAAGCCTTCGAAATGGGGCTCGTCTCGCAGGTCTGCGAGGAGCGGGAAAACCTGTACGACACAGCGGAAACCCTGGCCTGGCAAATTGCCGACAACCCGGCCTTAACGGTGATGGGCGTCAAAGAAGTGCTCAACTACAGCCGCGATAGCGGCGTCGATGCCGGGCTGCGCTATGTCGCCCAGAAGAATGCCGCCATGCTGCTGTCGGAGGACTTGACGGAAGCCTTTACCGCGTTCAAGGAAAAACGCAAACCGCATTTCAAAGGTAAATGAAAAGGTGAATATGCAAGCCAATCGCGGTGCGCTTTGCGGGCTTCTGGTGCTCGACCTCTCAAGGCTTCTGCCCGGGCCGTACTGCACGATGATTCTGGCCGATCACGGGGCCCGGGTGATTGCCATCGAAGACCGGCGTTTTCGAGATGAGGATATTTTTCCGGCGACGGTCAACCGCAACAAAGAGCACATGACGCTCAACCTGAAGAGCGTCGAAGGGCGGCAGATTTTCTATCGCCTGGCCGCGGCGGCCGATGTCGTCGTGGAGGGCTTTCGGCCGGGCGTCGTGCAGCGGCTTGGCGTCGACTACGAGACCATCCATAAGATCAATCCCCGCATCGTCTACTGCGCCGTTACCGGCTACGGTCAGACCGGACCGCTGAAGGACCGGGCCGGACACGACGTCAACTATCTGGCGCATGCCGGCGTGCTCGATCTGATCGGCGAAGCCAACCGACCGCCGTCGATTCCCGGTGTGCAGATCGCCGATATGGCCGGCGGCGGGCTGAATGCGGCGATCGGCATTCTGTTGGCGCTTCTGGCACGCGGAAAGAGCGGCCGGGGCCAGTACATCGACATCTCGATGACCGACGGCGCGGCCAGTCTTCTCTCCCTTCAGCTTCACTTGCAACAGATCGATGGCCGGTCTCCCCGCCGCGGCGACTCGCGGTTCTCGCACCGCTACGCCTGCTACAGCACTTATGAAACCCGCGACGGGCGCTATATCGCAATCGGTGCGGTCGAGAACCGGTTTTGGCAGATGCTCTGCGACCACTTCGGGGTGCCTGAATATGCGGCGCTTCAATACGACGAGGAGCGTCGGAACGAAATCCTGGCTTTCATGCGCAGCGCTATCAGGAAAAAGACCCTGGCGCAGTGGGAAGAGGAACTGGCGAACATCGACGCCTGCTGGGCGCCGGTCAAGTCACTGGATGATGTCCTTCATGCGCCGCTCTTCCGGGAAAGAGATATGGTGGTAAAGATCGAGGGCGAGGCAGGCGACACAACGCCGCTTCTCGGCACGCCGATCAAGCTGAGTGACACTCCCGGCGGCATCCGTACGGCTCCACCGGCCTTCGGGGGAAACACGCGCGCGATCCTCTCGGAATTCGGGTATTCCAGCGAAGAAATCAAAATGTTGCAAGAAAAAGGTGTTGTTTAACGGCCTCGAGTGATTAGATTTTAGCGTTTTGTAGTGGACCTGGAGCACAGCTCGCTTTAATCTGCAATAGCGGGACATCTTGAATATCAACGAAAGATGACGTGATGACGATTGGAATGTTGGAATATTGGCTTACTGGAGAAATGGGGTTTGAGGTATTGCATCTATAGATAACGATTTCCTCTTTTTACGCAACATTCCAGCATTACAACATTCCAGAAAGGTCGAATCGACCCGGCTTAAATAACCGGCCACTTAAGAGATAATATTAAAACGATTCAATGACACCCTTCGACACCTATCGGGAACCCTTGTCGAACCTGCGCGACCTCTTGCCGCGTCTGGTTGAGCTGCTGGAGATCGAAGACGCGGTATCCGGTGCGGCATGGAAAAATCTCGATGCCCGTCTCCTGCCGCTTGTCGACCCGCGCCTGCCGCTGATGGTGGCCATCTGCGGCGGCGCCAATTCAGGCAAATCGACCCTGTTCAACTCCCTGTTGAAGACACGACTTTCGCTGGTGCGCGGTAACGCCGGGAGCACGCGCCGCGTGCTGATTGCCGGCCATCCGGATGTGCTTGCCCGCCAGGACTTTATTTCCGCGCTGTTCGATCCGTTCGGCAAAGTCCCCCAACCCCTGGATGATCCCGCCGAGTTGCTGGAACCCGGTCCGCCGTTGTATACCACCCATCCCGACGTCCCGCGGGACCAGATATTGATGGATACCCCTGACTTCGACACCGGCACGGAAGATCGGTACACCAACCGCGACATCGCTCGAGAGGTACTGGAGGCCTGCAATGTTCTGATTTACATCGTCACCAACACCACTTACAACAATCTTGAGAACACCCGCTTCATGCGCCAGGTCCTGACCGAGACGGGCATGCGCCGCTGCATCTTGGTTTACAGCTGCTCGCGTACCCTCACGGACAGTCAGGTGATGGACCACCTGTCGACTACGGCAGACAACCTTTACGGCGCGACCCGGGACGATTATCTTATCGGCACCTACCGTACCGATACCAGTGATGCCGTAGCGGCCGGCAACGAGTTCATGAACCTGCGGCCGATCCAGCCCCGGGACCCGGACATTATGGAGCTGTTAGAACGGCTCGATCCCCGGGATATCAGAGAGCAGCAGATTCAAACCATGCTGACAGCTCTAGTGAAACACGTTCGGCAGGTTGTCGCGACGGCAAAAACCGTTCGAGACGAAATCGACCTTTACGGCAGCGTTATGCAACTGGCTCTCGCCCACGCCGTTCAGCAGTCGCTGGTTTCCTTTCCTCTGAAGAAAATCATATTGCGCATGAACGATATCTGGCTCGAAACCAGCCCATCGCACCTCAAGTTTTTTCGGGGAGTGGGCAGCGTGATCGGCAAACCGGCTCGCATGATTTTTTCCCTGGTGCGTCTGGCAAAGGGCGGGGATAGCGATGCCATCGATCGGAAGGCGGGCGCAGTTGACACTCTTGAGCTGACCGAATCGAATCTGCTGGCCGGAGCTTCCGAACTGCGGGACAAAATCCTGGCTGAGGAAGTCATTGCCGAAACCATCGCCAAGGACCCGGAAGGTCGGCGTCTGAGCGCACTGGTCGACCAGATCAGGCAACGACGCGGACGCGACCAAAAGGAGTTGCCGTCCCGGCACATTTCCGCCGCCACCGGGACCGTTGTCCTCCACGTGGCGGCGCCGGCCTGCACGCACGACACTCGCAAAGAGATCGAGGGCCGTCCCTGGTCGGTGACGGCCGAGCGAATTCTCGCTACCGCTCCAGAGATTTTGAACATCGCGGAAGATGCAACGCTCAACCAGGAGTTGACCGACCTGGTCAACAACTTTCGGCAGGGCATGAATTTTCGCCAGAAAACCCGGGAATCATTTTTCGCATCTTTGAATGTCCTACCGGCGACCCTTGGGATTGCCTACATACTGACCACCGGTGATCCCGTGGGCGGCAGTGGGATTTACGCCAAGCTTCAAGGGATGTTCGGCATGCACGACCTGTGGGCCCTGGTGTCGGTACCGGCCTCGGCCGGGCTGGATGAAACCGGACGGCAGCGCTTGTCCGATATGCTCGAGCCGGTGGTTAAAAAATGGGTCGAAAACCGGGCCTCTATCGTTCGGCGGCTTTTCGAAGAGACGCTTTCCGGCGCGGTATCCCGGGAAGTCGATGAAACCGCCGAGACAGCCGAAGTGCTGTTGAAAAGGATTGAAGCGGAGTTGACGGCCTTTGGTTAACATATTCTGAAAGGAAACAAGATGCCGAGCGCGAACCCGGTGATCACTTTCGACGAATACCAGCTCAGGGCTCGCGGGCGCCTTTCGACCGCCCGGGAAACCATCAACGTTTACCGGGACATGGCCGGCGCGGCACCCCATTGGAATCCGGCGCATGTCCTGCAAGCGGAATGTCGGGCGGCGATTGATCTGCTCGACAAAATGACGGAGAGATTGGACCGCAAGCTGGTTGTCACCATGGTCGGACCCAGTGGGGCCGGCAAATCGACCCTCTTGAACGCTCTGTCCGGTGACGACAGGCTCTCGCGGGCCGGAGACGACAGGCCGACGACCAAAGAAGTGGTTGTTTTTTGCCGGTCTCGATCCGATGCCGATCTTCTTCTCTCAGGGCTCGCGCCCGATACGGTTACCGTGGCCCAGCGCCCGGGTGCCGCCGGGCTGGAGCACGTCATTCTGGTGGACACCCCCGACATGGACAGCACGGAAAGCGAAAAGTTCCACCCGGTCCTGGAGAAAACTCTTGCGCTGACCGATGTGCTGGTGTGCGTGCTGAACGCCGAGAACCCGAAACGTCGTGACACGATTGTTTTCCTGAAGCGTTTCGTCGACCTCTTCCCCGGTAGCGCGCTCTATGTGGTGCTGAACCGCTGCGATCGCCTTCCGGAAGAAGAACTGATGACCACCATTTTGCCGGACCTGCGGAACCACCTCCAGGCTTCATGGCACAGAGAGGTAGACCACATATTCTGCATCAGCGCCCGCAGTCACCTCAATGATCCCCGCTGGCCCGAGGATGAAAAACCGCTTAACGACTTCGACCAATATCCACAGCTACGTGACCTGATTTATGGCGCTCTGAACCGGGGCAGCCGCTTTGTCGATACCCGCGTGGAGCGAGCCGATCACCTGGTGGAGCTGGTCCGGCGGTCTGTCCGCTCCAATGTTGCGGCGGTGAAGGACCGGCTGATCGGTGTGCGCAAGGATATTCTCGTGCTGGAGCAAAAGGCGACGACGGCTGCAACGGCCGCCTTCAAAGAGAGCGGTACTCAGATGCTGACCGGCATTCAAGCCATGTTCTACCAGAATCTGGCCGGGCGATGGTGGGGCCCGGTCGGATGGCTGGTGGCCCTCTGGGCACGGTTTCTTATGGCCGGCGCCGGGGTGGTGGCCACGCTGCGTTTCGGCAACCCGGTTCTTCAACTCTGGGGGCTCGTCTCCTCCCTGGTGCGCTACCGTAAAACCCGCAGCGCGGTCGAAGAGGCCGCAACCGGTGGGGAAATGGCGCCGGTGATGCTCAAGTACCGCTTCACGCTTCAGCAGGCCTGGCCGGATATTGCCGATAAATTGATTGCCTTGGGATTCAACGGCGGGGTACGGGACGCCGCCGCTGTTCTGCCGGACGAAAAGGCGCTGCAACAGCACCTGTCGACTTCATGGAAATCCAAAATGGAGGCGGTGATGGAGCAAAGGGCCGCTTCCGTGTCGGGCTTTTTTCTGCAGCTGGTCTTCAATCTGCCGACCCTTGCGGTCATGGCACTCTTTGCCTTTCAGAGCGTCAAGAATTTTCTTTTTCAGTCGACCCTTTCATCCGGATACTTTTTGCATGCGGCGGTCAGTGTCCTGATGGTGTGGCTGCTCTCCTTCGTTCTATTTCAAGTCATCGTGCGGTTTGCCAGCGGCCGGAACCTGCTCGACCGTACTTTCAAGCGGTTGGTCGACGGGGTCGACACCGACGGCAGTGAACTGCTGAGTCGCTCGATCGTGACAGAAATCGACGCCGTTCTGAGGTTGAAGGACGTGTAGTGTCACCGTCGGATGAGTGCATTACTCGAGCCGGTAACCCGCAGCCAGCAGGGCGGTTTCGATCTTCTTGAGGTGAGTCGGTCCCCGGGTTTCGAGTTCCAGTTCGACATGGGTCACGTAAAGGGGAATGCCCCTGACATTGCGGTCGTGATAGATGTGCAGCACGTTGGCTTTCAGATCTGCGACCAGCACCAGGAGCCGGGCCAAAGCGCCCGGAACGTCCGCCATCCGGACCCGGATGCGCATTACCCGGCCGCTCTTGATGAGGCCTTGGCTGATGATCCGGCCCAGGAGCGGGCTGTCGACATTGCCGCCGCTGATCACCAGTACGGTCTTTCCTCCCTGGGGAACCCCCACGGCACCGTTCATTACCGCCGCCAGGGGTGCCGCTCCGGCACCTTCGGCCAAAATCTTTTCCCGTTCCAGCAATATCAGTATGGCGGCTGCGATCTGTTCCTCTTCGACCAATACCAGCTCGTCGACGCATTCCTGGATGATGTCGAACGTCAGTTGTCCCACTTTTCTGACGCTGATGCCGTCGGCGATGGACGATTTTCCGTCGACCTGGGTGATGCAGCCTTTCATGACCGCATCATAGGCCGAAGGACAGCCCGCTGTCTGGACACCGATGACTTGTGTTTCGGGGGTCATCGCCTGAGCCACCGCGGCGATGCCGGATATCAGACCGCCGCCGCCCACCGGTACCACGACGACGTCAGGATTCGGTATATCGTCGAAGATTTCGAGACCAACGGTTCCCTGCCCAGTAATGATATCCACGTCATCGAAGGGGTGGATAAAAAGGCGGCCTTCAAGAGAAAGACGCTGCGCTTCGTCAAGGCACTCGCCGATACTCTGGCCGGAGATGACCACCTGGCCGCCGTACATGAGGGTGGCCTCTTCCTTTGAGATGGACACCCACTCGGGCATGACGATGGTTGCCGGTATTCCGAGCTGCCTGGCCGCCAGGGCCACTCCCTGGGCATGGTTGCCGGCAGAAGCCGCAACAACCCCTCCGGGACCGATATCATCCATGCACTTGAGCAGTTTGAACGTGGCGCCGCGAATTTTGAACGATCCAGTCTTCTGCAGGTTCTCTAGTTTGAGGTAAATCTCCCCGCCGAACATGCGGCTGAGGGCCGGCGAATTGACCAGGGGGGTCTTGAGGATTTTGTCTTCAATCAGGGCCGCTGCCTGCCGGAACTGCTCGATGGGCATCATGGTCCATTCCTTTTTTGGGGGACACTGTAGCGATTTTACCTCGAAAACGAGGCCAGTCGGCGTCGATTGATGCGAAAGCGCCGAACCGTCTGTCCGGTTTGCGGGATCCCGGTGCGGCAGAGAACCGAACCCACGGAGGTATGTTATGGCATTTGTTCTTCCTTCCTACAAGTCGCCGGATCTGGAGCCTTACAAGAATTCACCCACCGTGGTTTTCAAGCCGGTAGCCACTACCGGCGTGGCGCCGGATGATTATCACGCCACCTCGGTTTATCCGGAATACTTTCACCTGCGCGATGCAGAATGGCGACTACTGGAAGAGTCACGCATGGACTGCGTTGTGGTTCGAACGGAAGACGGCCGGCTGCAGGTGACGGAATTCAGGAACCTCAAACCCGGGGACCAGGTTGCCTGCGGCCGACGGGAAAACGGCGAAGACGGTATTTATGTCCATACCGAAGCCTTCGATTTTCCACCGCACGTCAAGGAGAAGTTCGCTTTCCGCTCGCACTTGACCCGCGAGACCTCTTTTTCCATCGATTACGACGAATTCTACGATCTTCTCGGACACGAGCGCGAGCACGGGTTCATCCTGTGGGTTCTGGGCCCGGCCGTCGTCTTCGATCACGATTCGCGCCAGGCATTCGTCAGGCTGATCGATAACGGATTCGTGCATGGGCTAATGGCCGGCAACGCCCTGGCCACCCACGACCTGGAAGGGGCCTTGTTCGGAACGGCCCTTGGACAGGAACTCTACGCGAAACGTACGGTGGCCCTGGGGCATTACCGGCACCTGGACGCGCTTAACAAAATCCGCGGTATCGGTTCGATCGAAACCGCCGTTGGTGAAAGCGCCATCAAAGACGGAGTTATGCGCGCCGTGATCCGGAAAAAGATCCCGTACGTTCTGGCAGGCTCCATCCGCGACGACGGGCCCATGCCCGAGGTGATCGCCGATGTCTACCGGGCCCAGGACCGAATGCGGAATTTGACTTGCAAGGCCACCACCATTGTCTGCCTGGCGACCCAACTGCACTCTATTGCCACCGGCAACATGACGCCTTCCTACACAGTGGTGGGCAGTGTTGTACGGCCGGTCTACTTTTATTCGGTGGACATGTCCGAGTTTGCGGTCAGCAAGCTGGCCGACCGGGGTTCGCTGACGGCCCGTTCGATTCTGACCAACGTCCAAGATTTTGTGGTGACCGTGGAACGGGGCCTCAACAAGCGCTGCGCCTAAAGCCTGTTACACAACGACCTGCGTTCCCGCCTTGCCCTGCATGGCCGCTTCAATGTCTGCAATGGAGCAGATCACAGCCCGTTTGCCCCGGTTCTCGACGAACTGCATGGCGGCCTCGATCTTGGGTCCCATTGAACCGGCCGGAAATTGCCCTTGCCGAAGATACTCTCGGGCTTCTGCTGTCGTCATTACCGGCAAGAGTTCCTGGCCGGGCTGCCCGTAGTTGAGCATCGCACCGCTTTCGTCGGTAGCGATAATAAAGACCTCCACCCCCGCCTCCTCGGCCAGTCTGACGCTGGCCAGGTCCTTGTCGATAACGGCATCCACACCGCAGAAGGTGCGACCATCGCGTATTACCGGAATGCCGCCGCCGCCGCAGCAGATGACGATGAAGTCAAGCTTGATCAGCCGTACGATTTCCCGCTTCTCGACGATGGTCACGGGGCGGGGGGATGTCACCACCCGTCGCCAGCCCTTGTCCGTCAACTGCGTCCGATAAGGCGCCCGGTTTGCCCGGGTCCGGGTCAGAATCGGGCCGATGGGTTTGCTTGGATCACGAAAGGCGGGGTCGTTTTCGTCCACGACCACATAGCTGATGAGGCTTACAATCGGTTTGGCGTGGATTCCCAGTTCCATCAACTGGCTGTCCAGTGTGGACTCGATCATGTAACCGATCTGCCCCTGAGTCTGGGCCACCAGAATCTCCAGCGGTAGTTGCGGCACTTCCCTGCAGCTTTCCTGCTGGAGCAGCAGGTTACCCACTTGGGGACCGTTGCCGTGGGTGATGATGATCCGGTGTTTGCGCGAGAGTCGGGCAATCTGCCGGATCGGCACCTTGAGGTTCTCGAACTGCTCCTCGATAGTGCCTTTCTGGCCTTTACGGATCAGGGCATTGCCGCCCAGCGCCACTAACAAAATCGGTTTTGGATTGGGTGTTTCCATGGCGGCATTGTGGCTACCGCACGGGTTCCTGCAATTTCTCCATCAGGACCTCTTCCAGCGTCGGCGAGCCGTGGTCATGATATTCGTAGCGCACACGCAGGTTTGGTTTTTCGATGTTGAGGATGCGGGGCAGGTGTATCGGCGTGGCAAACAGCACCAGGTCGCAGTCGGCATTGGCGATCGTTTGCTCCAGGTCTCGAATCTGGGCCGGCCCGTACCCCATGGCCGGCAGCACCTTGCCCATGTGTGGATACTTGGTATAAGTGGCGATGATCGACCCCACTGCATACGGGCGGGGATCGATGATTTCGGCTGCACGGTGCTGCCCGGCAGCGATAAGACCGGCGCCAAACGGCATCTCGCCGTGGGTCAGCGTGGGGCCGTCCTCCACCACCAGCACCCTTTTCCCGCTGATTCGTTCCGGTTGGCTTACCAGGACCGACGACTCGGCCAGCACGGTCGTCGCTTTTGAGGCAAAGCGGCCAATGTTGCCGCGGACCTGCTCCACCTTTTCGGGGGGCGCGGTGTCCACCTTGTTGATCACGGCAATGTCGGCCATCAGCATATTGGTTTCCCCCGGGTAATACAGTCGTTCGTGTCCGGCGCGGTGAGGGTCGAAGAGCACGATGTGCACATCCGGGAAATAGAACGGTGTGTCGTTATTGCCGCCGTCCCAAACGATGACGTCGGCTTCTGTTTCCGCTGCTTTGAGGATTTTGCCGTAGTCGATTCCGGCATATACGACGATGTCCTGGTCTACCAGCGGCTCGTACTCTTCCCGCTCTTCGATGGTGCAATGGTGGGTATCGAAGTCCGCGTAACTGGAAAACCTCTGAACCTCCTGTAGCCGAAGGTCACCGTAGGGCATAGGGTGTCGAACCGCTACGACCCGGCGGCCGCGGGCTTTCATGATTTCGCAAACCTTACGCGTGGTCTGCGATTTGCCGCAGCCGGTACGCACGGCGCAAACGGCGACCACCGGCTTTGAAGCCCGCAGCATGGTGTAGGTGGCGCCGATTAGAGTGAAATCCGCACCACCTGCCATGGCAACGGAGGCCTTGTGCATGACCTCCGTATGGGGTACGTCGCTATAGGAGAAGGCGACCAGATCAACCCTATGCTTCCGAATGAGATCGCACAACTGCTCCTCGGGAAAAATGGGGATGCCGGCCGGGTACATCTTCCCGGCCAGTTCGGGCGGGTAGCGGCGGTCTTCGATATCGGGGATCTGGGTGGCTGTGAAAGCGATGACCGTATAACGGGGATTGTCTTTGAAATAGACGTTGAAATTGTGAAAATCCCGTCCAGCGGCACCCATGATAATGACTTTTTCTATCATTTTATATTTCCATTGCGCGATGAACGGCATCGGGAGATACGATCGTCGACATTCATTCGAGACCGGGGTGATACGTTGTGTAATCGTTTGGATCTAGCTTCGCTAAATCATGGGCTTGCAGGGTCGTTCTGAACTCTTCAGATCTCTTCCCGGATCGTTGCGGTTTCATCCTTCTGAATGAACAAGCGGCGGGTTTTCTTCTTTTCGTGCCTGGTTCGAATAGTACTGGCGATATTCGAGAACTTTTTTGATGTAGATCTGGGTCGTGCTGAAGGGCGGTATGCCATTATACTCATAAACACGCTGAATGCCGGCATTGTAGGCAGCCAGCGCCAAACTGACATCCTGCTTGAAGAGTTTCAAGAGTTTTTTAAAATATTTGACGCCGGCGTTGATGTTTTGGACCGGGTCGAATATGTCATCGACTCCCATAGATTCAGCCGTGAGGGGCATCAGCTGCATCAGGCCGCCTGCACCCATCGGTGACAAGGCATGCGGGTTGTATCCGGACTCGGCGCGGATGATAGCCCTGATCATGGCTGTGTCGACATTATAACGGGCCGATGCCGCCGCGATAATGGTTTGAAACGTCTGTTCGTGCTTGAATTTGGGAAGGTCCATCGGCGGCTTTTCAGGCGGCGGCCGGAATGTTTGACTCATTGGTTTTTCCGCCGATTGAAACGGTTGAAGAAAAAACCGCTGATTGATTTGTTGAATTTTCATGAGAACCCGAAAAGGGTCGAATGAATTGAGCTTCTGCGGGAACAACGACGGTATGGGGGGATAGCGGAAGCTGGCGACAACTCCCGGTAAACCGGTACGTTTCATGGCATCCATGGGTGGGAACAATGCCACATAAAGAAGTGCCGTCCCACAGATGAACCACACAGTCAGCGTGTTGAGTGACCGGCTCTTACAGATTTCGGGCTTCACTTTTTTTATTAATCTGCAAAATTCGGTGTACACCATGTTCTCTGATAACCATATTCGGTCCAATGGTCAACACCCAAAATCGATTCGGCGCATAAAACCAGGGTCTGACGTTTGCGGCCGAATATTTTACGGCTTCATATTTCAAGATGCTGATATTAAGAAATAAAGCGCAAAATGCAGGTAAAGAAGACCAATTTACAATTCGATGTATTATCAAATATTTAAAAAACTTCCATTTTTCATTAGCCCTGAATTGAGAAAACGATGTTATATTGATTAATGAAAAAATCCATAAACAGGACCAAGACATGCCCCTGCAGCGACGCCACAAGAAAATTATTTTAATCTCCCTACCCTTTGTTTTGATTCTTTTGGGGACCGGTGCCTACCTGCTCCCAAAACTCGCTCTGATCATTCCGATCAAGGTCGATTATTCGCGCGTCGGCGCTCCCAGGATTTACCTTTTGCCGGTTGACCGGCTTATTCGGGTCGCTGAGGATAAACGGGTCGGCGGCGTTCGCCGCGCCGGTGCCTGGTTCTCATTTGCGACACCGTTCGACATTGAGAAAAACTTTGAGTCCGAACACGCTCAGGCCTTTTTGTTCGGCAATCGCAAGTCATTGGTCGTCTCCCAGCAGATGGAAACGGAAAGGATGGTAAAGAAGCTGCTGGCAGGGGAAACCGCTGAAAATCGCAAGATGAAACGTCTGCTGGGAGAGGAAAACATCTCATCCGAGTATGCCCTCTTGGACCTGTGTCTGACAACAACACCGGAGCCGGTCGGGCTGACTACTTCAACACGGGAATTGGAGCGAACCACTCTTATGCTAATTCTCAAAAAGGCCTTCAGTGGGCTCGGTGATGTGATCTACCGGTTCAGCCTCGGAGAATCGAAAGGGTTTCAGTTCGGCGATCCGGTCACGGCAGGGGATGTCTATGTCTATTTGTTCAGCCCTTCCGACCGTATGTTCCGCATGAAATTTATTTCGATGACACAGAGGGAGATCGACTTTTTCCTCACCTCGATTGAGTTTTCGGCACTGCCGTAACGCACCCAGACCGGTTGGCCAAGTACCGTCACGCGCCGGGAGGCCTTAACGTATCACAGGAGTGCATATGCAGTATTTATTTCGTCAAAGGTTGATGAAATCCTCAGCGTCGAAGACATCGACGCCCTTTACATTGGTCCTTACGACCTGTCGGCCAGTATGAGGTTGACCGGTCGGGTCGATGATCCGGCGATCGTTGCGGCGATGGCAACGGTGTGCACCCGGGCGGCCGAGGTCGGCATGCCGGTGGGGGGTTTCGTTGCCGGCGCCGCCGATACAGGGCCCTACATCACGGACGATTATGTGCTTTTGGCTGTCAGCACGGACATGATGATGCTCGCCCGTGCGGCGCATCAGATTATCGATACTTTGAAAAAATGATCTTCCATTAAACGTATAGGAGATGTCATGGAACCCTTAAACGGCAATGTTGCCCTGGTTACTGGTGCCAGCAAGGGCATAGGGCGGGCGACGGCACTCCGGCTGGCACGCGAAGGTGTCGCCCTGGTTGCCGGTGCCACCGGTTTGGAACGGTTGGAGACACTGAGAGAGGAAGCCGAAAGCCTTGGAGCAGCAATTCTAGTGCAGGCATGCGACGTCACCCGCCTGTCGGATTGCAACGAGTTGGTCGCGTCTGCCGTGAAGCGGTTCGGGGGGGTCGATATTCTGATCAACAATGCCGGCATCGGGTATTCAGGACGTGTGGTTGACTCCAATCCCAAGGAGGCGGAATGGATGGTGCGGGTCAATGTCCTGGGCGTCTATTACATGGCCCGTTCGGTTCTGCCGGTCATGATAGATCGTAAAAAAGGCGACATCGTGAACATCGCTTCAGTCGCCGGTTTGAAATATTCACCCAATTTTGCTCTTTACTCGGCTACCAAATTTGCCGTGCGGGCCTTTTCTGAGGGGTTGCGCAATGAGGTGCAGGCGCACAACATCCGCGTCGCCACCGTGAACCCCGGTATGGTCGCTACCCATTTTTTCGATGCGTTCTCCGCAGGGGGTGTTGTTCTGCCGACAGATAAGGGCGATCTGCTAGAACCGGAGGACATCGCCGACGCCATTCACTTCGCCCTCACCCGGCCGCGTTCCGTGGCCCTCAATGAGGTAACGATACGGCCTTACTGGCAGGAAAGATGAGGAGATAGCGACGGTTGAAAAGATGGCGGCCGCCGGTTTTAGAATAAACGTATATGACCGATATATTTACATCAAATCACATTTCCGAGCAAACACCTGAGAAAAGATTCCTTGAGGGGGCCATCGGGGATTTCTTGTAAGCGGCGGTAGCATTTGGAACACAAGAAAAGTGGACCGTCAATTTTGCAGACGTCACAACTGATAATCTCGTCCTCGCAGGCATCACAGCGATAAAAAATTTTCTGAATCTCGGAGCTGTCCAGAGATCGGCACCAGCCGTCGAGCTGAACACCGATGCCGAAAGCAGGATGCGAGGTCGTCGGCAGGGGAGCGCACCTCTTGACCGTTGCATAGCAAAGCTTGAAATCCGGCGGGCAGCTCAACGCTTCCAAATTCTTCTCGATAAGTATTTGACAACCATCTCCGTCATCTATTGCGTTGTTGCCGACGAAATACATACCGTCGATGCTGCTGTTGTGTAAGGTAGCAGGGTAAAACTGTTCTTTGGAGCCGAGACCGTACATCACCGGCATTTGACAGGTGGTGCGGGGCCATGTTCTCCGGTCGGTCGGGTTCATCTTCTCATACCCATATTGTGAAGGCTGTCATGCTGATGTCTGGCCTTCGCCGGGAGCGGCGACTGATGGCCCGCAAGCGCTGTGTTTCCTGCTGGTTTCAGTCGTCAACCAAATGCCATCCATACTGTTGAATTGCGTATAAATTGATAACTTAGGTAAAATTATAATTAAAATTAGCTACAGTCAATACTTTTTCATCCTGCTGCGGTCACGCTTTTCTGTCAGCAGTGGCAGACCGCAGCCATTATCCTCCTTTATACACTGTGTTACGTATGGATGACTTTATAAGGCCTGTCTATAGGGGGAAAGCTTCAATTTATTTGGGGCTAAGACCCTTGATATAGGGATTTTTCCCGGATGTGCGGCCGGCCGTGTCATTATGCAGGAGATGGAATTATTTTTTGCCGGTTTCCTTAGGTCGTGTGCAACATACCCTTCAGTATCGGTACACCCAGTTCGGCCAATCGCCTGGCGACCTAGCGTTCTTCACCCGCCCGGACCGTTGACGCCGGGCGAGCCAGGACGACACCTCCCGGCGTCATGAACATCAAGTCGGAAACAAACATCAAAGCGATTTCGTCCCGATAAGGGCAAAATTGACATTTCCGCCCGATACAGTACAATTAATAATCATCGATACTCTGCCCGAACAGCGGTGGTCGATTGCCGGCGAACGTGTCGAGGTTGAGACCGCGAGTCGCCTTAATCACTGAATGAACTGGAGGGAAAATGAAACTATCGGCCATCGCAGCGGTTGCGGTCATCGGTTTTGGTCTCGTCGGATTCAGCGGATGCACTCCCCGTACCCAAGTTGGGCTGAAATACCAGCCTGCGCTGATCAAACAATTTCCCTGTCGCAAGAGCGTGTCGATTGTCACTTTTAAAGACGTGCGCAATAAAACCACAATCGGTGAAACGCAAAAGGGCGAGCCGATTTATGCGACCGCCTCCGTCTCCGAATGGATATCCAGGGCACTCACCGATGAACTCAGGCGCGCCGGCTGTCGGGTCGAATATCACGACGCGTCTTATGGTTTCGATACCGATGTCACGCTCACTGGCGAAATCAAGGCCCTTAACCTAATTCAGATGACGTACACTGAGTACGACTCCGACATGCGCTTGAACATAATCCTGGAAAAGCAGGGTGAACGGGAATTCAGCAAAGAGTATTACAGCACCTTCACGAAGAAGACGCTTCCATCTTCCGGTGTATCCGAGGAGGTTCTGACCGAACTGCTGCAGGGTATGATTCAGGAAATCGTACCGGACCTGCACAGCCGTCTCGAGTGAAAATGACTAAACATCTTGTCCCTTTGATGCCGAAAATAAAACCTGTTACCTGAAAGGACGATGCGGCGTGGCCATTCAGCAAAAGCGCGGTCCGGCACCACTCATCGGTGTCATGCAGCAGAAGGTGTTCGGACTACCTGTCGATCTCGCGGTCATTTTCAGCAACTATAAGAATGCCTACAAGAAGAGAATTGAAAAACGTCAGCGCTGGTTCATTGTGAGACTATCGTTCTTGAAGCCTTTCCTCGAATTGGACGAAAAAATCATGCAGGTTACCACCGGGCATTCACCCACAACCATTTTCGAGAAAATGGGTCTCGGTTGGTTTTTCGTTTATTTAAAGAGATCGCTGCTGGTGTTCACCGACCGGCGTATTTTTCATGTTCCGACAACCCCTGCGTATCGGTACCGCAATTCTGTCGCCCAGATTCCATATCGGCTCTGCCGTTCGATCAGCATGAAAGGCCGAAACCTGATCCTCGTTTACAAGGCCTCGGGGGTGACCGAAAAGTTTTTCAGCCTCGCCGGAAGAGAAAAAAAGAAAATCAGGGCAATTCTGAATGCGGTCCCGGTTTCAAATGACGGTGCTTCTGCCGGCGGCCGGACCCATCTTTGTCCGCGCTGCGCTGCGCCGCTATCCGTTTCCGGTTATGCGTGCCGACGGTGCCACCTCAGATTCAAGACCGGAAGACTTGCGACCCTGATGGCGGTTCTGTTGCCGGGAGGGGGATATTTTTATATCCGCCAGCCTTTCCTTGGTGTCATGTCGGCCATCCTTGAAATCTCCTTGCTGGCTTTGGTCGGCACTGCCTACAGCAACCTGGTCCACGGCGACAAACCGTTCTTGTTAGCCGGTGCCGCAACCCTTTTTATTCTCGAAAAGATAGCCGTTGCCATCCATGCCAATGTTTTCATTAATGAGTTTGTGCCTCGCCCAAAAAAGTTTGACTTTCAGTTAGTTAGCGATAAGGCCGGCTAATGAGATCATTTCAGCGCACGGCGTTTGGAGCGTTGCGATTGGCGATGCCGAAGCTCCAGAAACCCCTTCGAAGCCGCTCTACCGGTTCCAGGAAAAAAGCCACGCGCCAATCGCCAGGAAGGTCAGGGTCATCAAAGCCAGGACGGCCAACTCAGGGCCCACGTCGATCAGTCCGGCGCCATCGTTCATGATCTTTCTAACGGCCTTCAGGAGATGGGTCAGGGGAAAAATATTGGCAAAGCTTTTGACCCAGTGAGGCGCTCCTTCTATCGAGAACCATACCTCGGACAGAAACATCATCGGCCAGGCGATGAAGTTCAACAATCCGGTGGCAAATTCCTCGCTGGTTCCCCGCGAAGCGATCACCAACCCAAGTGCGGTCAGACTGAGGCTGCCGACGAAAAAAACGACCGCCAGATCCACATACGAGCCTTCAACGTGAAATGAAAAAATCACATCGCAACCGATCCAAACCACCGCAAGGGTGAACATCAGCAGAAAGATGCGCGAGAGCATCTGGGCGCTCAGATATTCGAAGGCCGTCAGCGGTGTCGCCTTCAATCGCTTCAGAACGCCGTTCTTGCGATAGCGGACGACCACGTAACCCACCCCCCAGAGGGCGCTGAACATCATGTTCATTGTCAGAATACCCGGAAAAAACCAGTCGACATAACGGATCTGCCGTCCGCTGATTTCATTCTTCTGGGCCGGCAGACTCAGGTCCGGCGGCAGCAGGCTGCTGCGAAAGATCTTTTCCACGATGTAGCCCTTGGGAGACGTATTGTTGAGCCAGTAAGGGTAGGGCGGCGGGCCGGCCTTTATCAGGAAATCGATTCTGTAGTGCTTGAGCTTGTCGAAGGCCTCATCGGCGGTTTTGAACCCGACGAACTGGATGTATTGAGTCCGAAGAAACTGTTCGGGAATGTCCAAGGTTGCGGGAACCACATTTTCGGTTTCAACGGGAAAGACGCCGACCTTGTATTCGGCATAGCGGTCGCCGCCAAAAATCAGGCCGAATCCGCCAATGATCAGGAACGGGAAAAGGAAGTTCCAGCCAAATGCGGCCCGGTCGCGTAAAAATTCACGGTTTCTGGCGACAAAAAGTGTCCAGAATCTGATAAACTGCATGGTTATTCTCTCAGTTGACGTCCGGTCAATGTGAGGAAAACATCTTCGAGGTTCGGCGACCGCACCGCCATGTTTTTCAGATTGACATTCTTGGCGACGAGTTCCGCCACAAAGCCGTTGAGATCATCGGTCATGACCTCGATTCTGTCCTGAACAACCTGGAAGGGAACGGAAAGCGGCGGCAGCGACGGGTTGAAACTCGTCATCGGCAGCTCAACGGTGACACCGCCACAGTGGCGTTTGATCAGCTCCGCGGGAGATCCCCGGGCGATGATGCGGCCGTAATCCATAATGGCAATCTCGTCACACAGGGCCTGTGCTTCTTCCATGTTGTGGGTGGTCAGCACAATGGTTCGACCGCCGGCCTTGATGTTCTGAACGATCTCCCAAAGGTTGCGGCGCGCTTGGGGATCGAGACCGGTGGACGGTTCGTCGAGGAAAACCAGTTCGGGTTTGTTGACCAGTGCCAGAGCCAACAAAAATCGCTGCCGCTGCCCGCCGGATATGCGATCGTTGTATTGGCTCAGAAAGTCCTGCAGGTGACACATGGCGATCAGTTCCTGCAGGTCCGCTGTTTTCGTATAAAGTTTTTGAAAAGTGACCAGGGTTTCATGGACCGTTAGAAACGACAACAAGGCGGTTTGTTGAAACAAAATCCCCACCTCAGCCCGAAACGTATCGGTCCGCGGTCGGCCCTTGTAGAGAATTTCGCCTTCCGTCGGTGCGATGATGTCCTCGATGACCTCTATGGTTGTCGTTTTGCCGGCGCCGTTCGGACCCAACAGGCCGATACAAATTCCCTGCGGAATGGCAAAGGAAACCCCCCTGACGGCCTCCGTACGGCCGTACCTCTTGACCAGGTTTTTAACTTCGAGTAGAGCCATCGATTATCACTTAGAATCCGTTACCTCAGTTAAGAACGGACTAAATTTTCGACAGTATAACCATTCCGGCGCGGTTATCAATTTGTATTTGGCTTGACAACCGTGACCACGGGGTTTAAGTTCCGCTCGCTTTGCCGGCCTCCGTCGGCAGAATGCTAACCGCTGCGAACCGGTGAGAACAGATTATCACCGCGAAGCTGTTTCTGAGGGCAGATGCAGTGTTTGGAGGTTGGATGCCGGTTATTTTGTCGATCGTAGGTAAATCCGGAAGCGGAAAAACGACGCTGATCGAAAGATTGGTCCCCGAGTTAAAGCGCCGGGGCATACGGATCGGCACGATCAAGCATGCGGCCCACAACATAGAGATGGACAAACCGGGAAAAGACAGTTGGCGGCACAAACAGGCTGGGGCCGATACCGTTATGGTGGTGGCCCCGCAAACCATTGCCCTGGTAAAGAGCATGCCCTCACCGAATCTGGATGAACTCGAAAAATATTTCGACGATGTCGATCTGGTCCTGACCGAGGGATTCAAATCCGGTCCCATGCCGAAAATAGAGGTGTTCCGTCAAGCAGCGCATGCGGAACCCTTGTGCCGGGGCGATGACCAGTTGATAGCCTTCGTGACGGACACGACATTCGATCTAGACGTACCCTCCTTTGGGTTAAATGATGTCGCTCAGTTGGCCGACCTGATCGAAGAGCGCTGCAGTAGTGCTCGATACGTCCGACGAGCACCCTGATTCTCTGCGGCCCACCGAAAATTCCGAATGACGTGTTAAAATCCCTCACGACCTCCTTTTGTCCAAGGGAGGCGAGTTTCCCTTCAGTCAAAAAGGTGGTTGGGGGGTTCTTCAAAATAAGGTTGTCTGCTGGAAGTATGTTATCTGGAGAGTGGACCAAAACAAAAAGGGGCTCGATGTCGAGCCCCTTTTTGGTATTCAGATTGAGTGACGGCTAGGCGACTTCCAACTTCTGGCGGTCGGCCATATCCATCAGCACCCGCTCGCGGGCCTTGTCGATGCCCAAGGCCTTGCGCTTCTTGTCGATGTGCTCGATCATCATGCGGGCCAGTTCATAGGGGTCGGGCGAAAATCCCCATTTGCCGAGCCCTTGTTTTTCCAGGCCGTCGAAGAGCAGCTTGTAGAATTTGGTCTCTTCAACGATCGGGAAGGTGACGCCGAACACGGTGTACACACCCGAGGCCACGAAGTACTGGCCGATACTGATGGCCTTCTCGCTCATCCACTCCGGTGCGGCCCCGGCCACCGGCAGGTCGGCGATGCTGTCGCCCAGACCGCCCTCATTGACCATTTCGGCGCAGGCGATCAGGATGCGGCTGTTGTCGACGCAGGAGCCGATACCGAGCACCGGCGGCATGCCGACGGTCTCACAAACCTCGCGCAGCCCCGGCCCGGCCATGACGGCCGCTTCGGGCGTGGTCAGCCCGGCCTTGGCCAACGCGACCTGGGAACATCCGGTCTGCACGACCAGAACGTCGTTTTTAATCAACTCCTTGACCAGTTCGACGTGGACCCAGTCCTGCTTGACCCGCGGGTTGGTGCAGCCGACCACGCCGGCCACGCCGCGGATGCGGCCGTTGATGATGTTGTCGTTGAGCGGACGGTAGGAGGCCCGGAACGTTCCGCCGAGCATGTACTTGATGTACTCGTGGGAGAACCCGTGGACGCCGATGTTGCGGATCTGCGGGATTTCCACTTTGGCCTTGCGGTTCTTGAAGCGGCTGATGGCTTTGATGACCACCTCGTCGGTGCAGTCCTTGGGGCTGTGCTCGTGGAACTCGATGTGGGTAGCACCCTCGATGTGGCAGCGCGGGTTGGTGGTGATCAGGGGCGTGCCGTAGCACTCGGCCACCTTGGCCAGGCCCTGCTTGATGCACTGAACATCGACGCACATGACGTCGACCGCGCCGGTCACCAGCACCGCTTCGGTCGACATGAAGTTGCCGGCGTGGGGGATGCCGTGACGCACCAGGACCTCGGCCCCGGAACAGCACATGCCGGCCAGGTTGATGCCCTTGGCACCGGCTTTCTTGGCCTCTTCGATCAGGCTTTCTTCATTGCACGATTCGATCATCGATTCGAACAGGTTGGGCTCGTGGCCGTGGACGATGACGTTGACGTAGTCTTCCTTGAGCACGCCCATGTTGACCTCGATGCTGATGGGCGACGGCGTGCCGAAAAGGATGTCGGAAATCTCGGTCGCCACCATGGAACCGCCCCACCCGTCGGCCAGGGCCGTGCGGCTGCACTGTTTGGCGATGTTCTCGTAGTGCTGGTCGACGCCCATATGGGTGCGATGCATGATTTCCATGATCTCGCGCATCGAACCGCGGGGGACGATACCCAATTTGCGCCAGGTTTCCAACGTTTTTGCTGGGACACGATCGGCAAAGGGAATTTCCCCTTCCACCTGGGTGTAGGTTCGTTCCAATTCTTCGTAGAGGTCTTTGGCGATGTCCATCATCTCGCGGCCTTCGGTCTCGATGCCGATGGAGCGGGCCACCTCTTCCAGTTTGACGGTGTCTTTGATCTTGTAGTCTTGAATGTTGCCGTTGACCACTTCCCGGAACAGGTCGAGCATGCTCATGCCATGGTCGGTGTGAGCAGCGCACCCGGAGGCGACCATGCGGGCGAAGTTACGGGCCATGATGGTGTCGATGGTGGCGCCGCAGACGCCGACCTTACCGTAGGGGTCTTTGGCGTTCAAGCGGCAGGGTCCCATGGAGCAGTGCTTGCAGCAGGCCGAGTCCGCGCCGATGGGGCAGGCCTTCATGTTGACGGCCCGGTCAAAGGCGGTTTCCACGCCGTCGCGCTTGGCTTTTTCAAGCATCTGGATCGTGGCGTCGCAGGTCGTCAGGTCCCGGAAGTTGATCTCTTTTTCCTTTTTCGCAAT
>JARROL010000001.1:43583-44667 GCA_037383965.1 Desulfobacterales bacterium
TGCAGGCGGTTAAAGGGTAACTGTCGGCACCTGACCAGCGAGGTTCAGACGATCGTTTTACGGTTAACCGTTTGCCACCCAACGCGAATTCAACGGCATCCGATCATCGATTGGCGCAAATATCAATTCAGGATGGAAGGAAAAGACTTATGACGAAAGAAAATCCGGTAACCATTTATTCCCTCAGTACCTGCAGCCACTGTAAGTCGACCAAGAAAATGCTTTCCGAGTGCACGGTCAAGTACGAGTTCGTGGATGTCGACCTGCTGGAAGGAGACGAGCGCAAGGCGATTCTGGCGGATGTGAAGAAATTCAACCCGAAGTGTTCTTTTCCGACGATCATCATCGGCGACAAGGTCATCGTGGGGTTTAAGGAAAAAGAGATCAAGGAGGCACTGGGATTATAATGGACGCACAGAAACTTTACGAAATGATGAAAAAGGTTCAAGAGCCGAAAGGGTATTATTTCAATGCGGACAGGGAAAGAACCTTCGAGCTGCTCGACGCCTTGATCCAAAATAAGGAGCGATACGGTTATATGGGCTGCCCCTGCCGGCTGCTTTCCGGCGATCGCGAAAATGACCGCGACATTATCTGTCCTTGCGTCTACAGTGTCCCGGACATCGCCGAATTCGGCAGTTGCTATTGCAACCTTTATGTATCCATGGACTGGAACGAGAACAAAATTCCACATGACTACGTGCCGGAGCGCCGGCCGCCGGAGAAAACCAAATTTTGATAATCATCGGCAAACCTCCGGCTTTGCAGGGGAGACATTCGAGGACTGACCGTTCCGGGAGGTGACAAATGCCAGAGACGATGATTATTATAGATTAAAAAATCATTGCAACTGGTTTAAAAATATAGATGTTTAATTCCAACTGATGATTGTCTTTTTGCAGGTGTTTTACGAAGGGGGGATGACGATATGGATGAGTGTGAAATAATTGTCAACACGGGATTGCGGGGGGTGACGGTTGCCAGCACACGTATCAGCGATGTGGACGGCAAAAAAGGGCGATTGATCTACCGCGGGTATCTGGTGGGCGACCTGGCACAACGGGCCAGTTTCGAGGAAATCGTC
>JARROL010000002.1:0-25143 GCA_037383965.1 Desulfobacterales bacterium
TTCATATTGTGCTATAAAACTGTCCATGGCGTCCTCCTAGGTTTTGGTGGTTGGTAGCACTTCCAACAATACCCCAGTTGTGACGCCATTTCTATTTTGTTTTTCAGATACTTGCAAAAAACATATGAATCAAATTAATCCGTAATTGAAGACTTATTTGGTTGCGGCTTTGCCGCGCTGTGAACGCCCGCAATTAGGTGGTTTGAAGCGCATCGGACGTTGCAATCCTGTGAACGGTTACCGATTTTCGAATATTTTTACGTATGCCGGAGACGATAGATTGGCGCAACCGCTGACGCGGCACAAAGTCCCGGATCAATAAATTCGTCATCGCAGTGACGAAACGATTGGCTTAGCCACACCAATGAATTACGCGCATTTCATGACAGCGGCCCTTGAACAAGCCGAAGCTGCCTACCATGCCGGCGAGTTTCCGGTCGGGTGCATTTTGGTTCACAAAGACCGGGTCCTGGCGACGGGTCGGCGGACTGGAACCACCACCAAAGGGGTCAATGAAGTCGACCATGCCGAAATGGTCGCCCTGAGGCGCCTGGTGCTGGCCGACAGGGATGTCTCACCGGCCGAAATTGTGCTCTTCAGTACGCTTGAGCCATGTTTGATGTGCTACGGCGCTGTGATTTTAAGTGGTATCAAGACCATTGTCTACGCTTTCGAAGACGTAATGGGTGGCGGAACGGGGTGCGATCTGACGCAGCTCAGTCCGCTTTACCGCGAAGCAGGCATATCGATCGTACCGCACGTGCGGCGTGAAGAAAGCGTCCAACTGCTGAAAGCATTCTTTGCCAATCCGGAAAACGTCTACTGGAAAGAAAGTCTGTTGGCCCGTTACACCCTGAGTCAATAATTCTTTGCCGGATGTCAGCTTCCGGCTCCCTCGACCATCACTCGATGAGGGTCGAATCGCAGACCGCCGATGATAATTTTTTAAGCTTGAATTTTTTTCTTGCATTCCCTATTGTTATTGGTTAACTCACTACACTATTATAAAGATGACTGGCGTGTTTGTGGTGCCGCAAGAATCGGGAGCGGCCACAGACGCCGAGGCGGCATTTACCTTTTAGATAGTGGAGGTGCAGGGATAGCCTTAAGACGAATATTCAAATCAAAACCGGTTGATCGGACAAACATCAATCAGTTCATCCGAGCTAAAGAGGTTCGGGTCATCGACCCGGAGGGAAAACAGGTCGGTGTCGTATCGATCACCGAAGCACTCAAAAGCGCGGCAGAATTCGGACTCGATCTTGTAGAAATTTCACCTAATGCGAATCCTCCTGTATGTAAAATAATGGACTACGGTCGCTACAAGTATGAGCAGACCAAGAAAAAACAGGAGGCGAAAAAGAAACAGACCACCTTCCAGCTCAAGGAAATAAAGGTTCGCCCCAATACGGACGACCACGACTTGCAGGTCAAGATCGGTCACATAAAAAAATTTATCGACAAAAAGGATAAAGTTAAGGTTACCGTCATGTTCAGGGGGCGGGAAATCACCCTTTCCCAGCTCGGCCGCGACATGCTGGCCAAGATTGCGGAAGAAACAGCCGATGTAGCCGTGGTAGAGCAGTACCCGAAATTTGAAGGCCGAACACTGATGATGGTGCTGTCTCCCCGATAGCCCCGGACAACCCGCACCGATTGTGTAAACAGATGTGGAAAGCAACCATCGGGTGTGGGAAAAATTTGCCGAAGTGTAAACACGATGGTGGCGTGTGGCGATGATGTATCCTTTCCCGTTTTTGAGCTGGGCCCGGACATACCGATGTTACAAAAGCGATAAATTGCTGCGTAGGGTCACGGTAAGAAATAATTCCACAAGATTGCGCCGGGTTTGGTTTCGTCTACAAGGCACATCCAGCTTCACATATCGAGATGCGTGTCGGTGGATGTAACCCAGGAGACGGGCCAAAAGACAAGTAAGATGTGATTTATTTTTTGCTGGGGCCCTTAATACCAACACAGGAGTCAGTGATGCCGAAAATAAAGACCAATCGTTCAGCCGCCAAGCGGTTCAAAAAAACCGGTACCGGCAAATTTGTGTACAATAAATCGCACAAGAGCCATATACTAACCAAGAAAACGACCAAAAGAAAGCGGCAATTGCGTCAATCCCAGATGATTAAAAAATCCGATCTCAAGGAACTGCGCCTGCTGCTGCCCAACGGATAGCGGCGGTTCCGACAACTTGCCGGGGTAACCGGACCAGAGGGCAGCCCGATTCGCAAGTCGATCACGGGCTGCCGCCAATTGACGGCCGGCCGGTATGCATTGGTCGCCCTCAAGACGTGTGAAGGCTCCGGATCGCCTTCGCACGGAAAATACGTTCAGGAGAACCATCATGCGAATAAAACGAGGATTCAAAGCGAGAAGACGTCGTCAAAAAGTATTGAAGTTGGCCAAAGGTTTTCGCGGCGGCCGCAGCAAACTGTTTCGCACCGCAGCGGATTCTGTCGATAAAGCGCTCATGTATGCCTATCGGGACCGGCGGCAACGCAAGCGGGAGTTCCGTCGACTCTGGATTGCCAGAATCAACGCGGCGGCGAGAATGAACGACCTTTCTTACAGCAAGTTCATCAACGGTCTGAAACGCGCCGGCATCACGCTTGACCGCAAGGTGCTGGCTGACCTGGCCATAACCGATCCGGCCGGTTTCAGTCAGATTGCCAAGTTGGCGATTCAGCAGGTTTAACCATCCCGACTACAGTACTTGAAACTGCGAAAGTCGCACCCGGGCCAATGCCACTGTGGAAACTTCGATCGACCAGATTTTAGAGGAAGCACTGAAAGCCCTCGACGATGCTTCAGACGTTGAAACTGTCAAAGCTCTTTCTGTACGCTATCTAGGTCGAAAAGGCGCCGTGACCTCGTTTTTACGGGGCATCAGCCAAATGCCGCCGGAAAAACGGGCTGCAATGGGAAAGCGCGCCAATGACATCAAAAATACGTTAGACAAGGCTTTCAAAGAGGCCGTTCAGCGGTTCGAAACCGCCCAGAAGGGTCTTGAGGCGCGCATCGATGTCACCCTCCCCGGCCGGCCGGTTCCGTCGGGCAGTCTTCATCCGATTAGTCGGGTCACCCAGGAAATCTGCGATATTTTTGTGCGGCTGGGATTCGACATCGTGGAAGGCCCGGAGGTCGAAAGCGACTGGTACAATTTCGAGGCGCTCAATATCCCCAAGAATCACCCGGCCAGAGACATGCAGGACACCTTTTATGTGTCTGACAATATCGTCCTGCGAACTCACACCTCACCGGTTCAGATCCGGACCATGGAAAAACAGCCGCTGCCGGTGGCCGTCATCGCGCCCGGTAAGGTTTATCGCCGGGATTCGGACCTGACTCACACCCCGATGTTCCATCAGGTGGAGGGACTTCTGGTCGACCGGCAGATCTCTTTCGGTGACCTCAAAGGGGTTCTCACAACATTTGTGCATCAGATGTTCGATGAACGCACCAGCCTGCGATTCAGACCCAGCTTCTTTCCGTTCACCGAACCAAGCGCGGAGGTTGATATTCTCTGTGTCATGTGCCGCGGGGCCGGATGCAGGGTCTGTTCGCAAACCGGATGGCTTGAAATTCTCGGCTCCGGAATGGTTCACCCGGCCCTTTACGAGAATGTCGGTTATCCTGACGGTCGGTGTTCCGGATTCGCCTTTGGAATGGGTGTCGAACGAATCGCTATGCTCAAATACGGCATTGACGACATCCGAAAATATTTTGAAAACGATATCCGATTCTTGAGGCAGTTTTAGTATGCGGGTCAGCCTGAGCTGGTTGAAGGAATATATTGCCATCGAAATGTCCGTCGATCGTTTGGTGGACGCTCTGACCATGGTCGGCCTCGAAGTCGATTCGGTGTCGGATCGCTACACATATCTCGATCGGGTCTTGGTCGGCCGAATCCGTGATGTGCGCCCTCACCCGAACGCCGACATGCTCAAGTGTTGCAAAGTCGACATCGGCTCGGGCGCCATCGATGTGGTCTGCGGCGCACCGAATGCGAGAAAAGATCTGGCGATAGCAGTCGCCCTGCCGGGTGCCGTGCTTCCTGACGGAACGGTCCTGCAGAAGAGCGTCATCCGCGGCACCGCCTCCGATGGAATGATCTGCAGTGAAAAGGAACTGGGACTCGGAAGCGACGGGTCCGGCGTCCTGGAGCTCGATAGCCGCCTGGCGACGGGCCTGTCACTGAGGTCTGCCCTCGAACTGGCCGACACGGTGATCGACATCGACCTGACGCCCAATCGGCCCGACTGCCTCAGCATTATCGGTATCGCACGTGAAATTGCGGGCATTCAGAAAACGCCCCTCCGGTATCCGGACGGCCAGTTGCCCGTCACCGGCAACGCCGTCGATGAACTGACATCGGTCACCATCGAAGCCCCCGACCTCTGCCCGCGCTATGCTGCCAGACTGTTGACCGGCGTCACCGTAGCGCCTTCCCCGTTTTGGCTGCAGGATCGTCTCCTGTCGGTCGATTTGAGACCCATCAACAACATCGTCGATGTCACCAACTTTGTGCTCATGGAACTCGGTCAACCGCTGCACGCCTTCGATTACGACCGCCTGGCCGGTCATCGGATCGTGGTGCGTAAAGCGGCAGAGGGAGAGGTCTTCACGACTCTGGATCAAAAAGAGCGGCAGTTGTCGCAGGACATGCTCATGATCTGCGACGCCGAGAACCCCGTGGCCATCGGCGGGGTCATGGGGGGGCACAACTCGGAAATAGAGCCGTCCACCACGCGGGTCTTGATCGAAAGCGCGTACTTTAACCCGACCAGTATCAGGAAAACAGCCAAGAAACTCGGGCTGAGCACCGAGGCGTCCTTCCGTTTCGAACGCGGCGTCGATCCTCATGGAACGGTAGCGGCACTTAACCGCGCAGCACGGCTCATGGCCGAAATTTCAGACGCAACCATCGTAGACGGCCTCATTGACGCTCATCCAAAACCGGTCGATGTACCCGTCATCTCCCTCGGTGTTTCGCAAACCAACCGACTGCTGGGAACCGCCTTCTCGGCGCCGACGATCGCTTCTCTGCTGCAGTCGATCGAATTTGACGCGAGACCGGAAAACGACGATCATCTTACGGTGACCCCGCCCAGCTTCAGGGTCGATGTCTGCCGTCCTGAAGACCTGATGGAAGAGGTTGCCCGACTCTCGGGGTACAACAACATCCCGCTGACCTATCCAGCCGTGCCCGTCAGAGGCCGACCTTTGCTAAAAACGAGGGCATCGCGCAACCGGATCAAACAGCTGATGGTCGGCTGCGGCTTCAACGAAATCGTCACCTACAGTTTTATCGGCTCCGGTGACGGCGATCGACTCGGGTTGAAGAGCGACGATTCCTTGCGCCAGACAGTGGCAATTTTAAACCCGTTGACCGAGGAGCAGGCCGTTATGCGGACCTCACTGGTTCCCGGTCTCTTACAAACCCTGCAACTCAACCTCGCCAAACAGGAGAGAAACCTGAAACTGTTTGAAATCGGTAAAACCTTCTTCGCCACCGAACCCGACACGCTGCCGGAAGAAATCGAAATGCTGGCCGGGCTTTGGAGCGGTTCACGATTCGCACCTTCTTGGCACACCAGTGATGTGGACACCGATTTCTTCGATTTGAAGGGCGTGGTCGAATCGTTGCTGCAGCAATTGGACGTTCAGCAAGTTGACTTTGCCCGTCTGCCGGATGATGACTGCGCCTACACACGGCCTGGTTTCAGCGCCCGGATTCGGGCGCAAGAAAGGGAAATCGGACTGTTGGGTGAAATCCATCCCCAGGCCCTGCGCAGATTCGATTTGAAGCGGACGGCCTATATTTTCGAGCTGAATCTTGAGCGGCTGCTGCCGCTGATCCCCGACACGAAATCATTCCGGCCGATTCCCAAGTTTCCGGTGGTCACCCGAGACGTCACCCTTATTGTCGACCGCCGCATCGCATCAGGTAATATTCTCAAATGCGTTGAAGAAATGAACGAAGAGTTGATCGAAGCCCTGCAGCTTTTTGATGTTTTCGAGGGCAAACCGATTCCCGCAGGACGCAAAAGCATCTCCTTCAGAATCATTTATCGTTCATCGACGCGTACTCTGGAGGATGAAGAAATCAACCGGCTGCACCAGAAGATAACCGGAAAACTGCTGGAAGAGTTCAAGGCTTCTCTTCCGGCTTGATATCGCTGACGGCACACGTTACACTCTGCCATACATAAATGGTGTGGGGCACTTGAATCTGTGCCCTGTCACCGTCCACTTTCATTTCCAATGACAATGCCAGAAAAAACGCCATTACCGGACAAGCTCTATTTCAAGATCGGAGAAGTGAGCAAGATCGCCCAGCTGCCGACCTATGTGCTCAGATTCTGGGAAAACGAATTTTCCTGCATCCGTCCCAAACGCACCAGTTCAGGCCAACGTCTTTACCGCCGCGCCGATGTTGAAACAGTTCTGAAAATTCGCCATCTTCTGCACGAAAGAAAATTCACGATCGAAGGTGCCCGCCAGTTTCTCTCGACTCCAAAAAACGACAAACCGGCCGCCGCGTCGCCTCTGAGTGCCAAAGAATTGAAAGACGAGCTGGAGAGTATCCGCAAGTTGCTGGAAGACAGCTGATTTGAGTGAGAACCTCAGGGCCCCGGCAAGAAATAGTTCCACAAGATTGCGCCGGGTTTGGGTTCGTCTACAAGGCACATCCAGCGGCGCATATCGAGATACGTGTCGGTGGATCTAACGCAGTAGACGGGCTAAAAGACAAGCAAGATGTGGAATTATTTCTTGCCGGGGCCCTAAACCCGCTTGGGTGCGGGCGCGGTGACCGAAAACGGGGACAGGTGGGATGGTCGGTCCTCCTGGCCGGCGGTCATTGCCGAGCCGGTGGACAGTTCTCTTTCAACGGTAAACGCTCGAATGGGGTTGAACTTTCCTTTGGCCCGCACCGCTTCGATTTCGACCAGCTCGAAGAGTTCCTCGACGCAGTTGCGCGAGTTTTCGGAGATGATGATCTGCCCCGCTTTGGCAGCGGCGCACAAACGAGAGGCGGTGTTGACAGTATCTCCGATGACCGAATAACTCATGGTTTGAGACGAACCGATGTAGCCGGCCACCAGTTGTCCGGTATTGATACCGATGCCGATTTTGATCGCCGGTTTGTTCTCAGCCTGACGGTAATGATTGAATTTCACGAGTTCGGTTTGAATCGCGAGCGCTGCGCGCACTGCCCGTCCCGGGTCGTCGCCGTGGGCAACCGGGGCGCCCCAGATCACCATGATTCCGTCACCCATGAATTTGTCGACCGTACCTTCGTAACGGAATACGACCGCCACTACAATTTCGAAGTATTCGTTGAGCATTTGAAGCACTTCGTCGGGCGGCGTACTCTCGCTCATTGAGGTAAACCCACGGATGTCGACGAACATGACGGTCGCCACCCTTGAGACGCCTCCCTTTTCGACCTTGAGCTGTCCCGAAACCACCATTTCGGCCAGATCGGGTGAGAGCAACCGCTGGAACCGCTCACGGGTCAGGCGGTCCCTTTCCAGCTTTTTCGCCACCTCGCGCCGTTCGTTTATGGTAAACTGCGCGTGTGATCCGAAAATGACAAACAGGCACAGAACGATCAGCCGCGTCCAGATATCCCGCATGTCCGCCCCGAGAATCCGGTGCAGAACAGGGCCTTCCGTCGACAGAAAAATGGCCACGATAGAGTCCAGAAGCCAGTACACCGCTGCAATGCCGCAACCGATCAAAACCATTTGATCGGTGAAATAAACGCGATTTTTGGGTTTTTCCTCCATTTGCCCGCCCGCCTTCTCGGCGGCGCTGCTGCGTATGGATTGACTGAGAGTCATATCGGAATTCCAAGCGGCGACTGGTCGGTGGAAAATTGTTCATATCCTACCAGAGGCTGTCAAAATAGTCCAGGCGCTTCAAAAATAATCGATGAAAATTATTGACAAAGTATCAAATGTATCCTAATTAGAGGCTGCTGTAAGCGGGCATAGCTCAGTTGGTAGAGTACAAGCTTCCCAAGCTTGGTGTCGCGAGTTCGAATCTCGTTGCCCGCTCCAATTCTTCTCCGCCTTTCCTTCGCAGAAGGCTGAGTGAGGGTCGAACCAGAATCAAGTGGTTCATCGTCTTATTAAAGGTTAATATAATGAATCGGTAATATTAACACTCTCAAAGACACACTCGGACTTGAAGAAACGGGCGGATGCCCGTTTTTTGCGTTTATAGGGACTATAAAAAGGTGAGAAAAGAACAGAACCGACATAAGTCCCGGAGCGACCGGACATCAGTCGCTCCAGCCGTGAAAACCCGCTCGGAGCGGATCGCTCGGCAGGTTTTCGCCATCGCTGAACCACTCTGTGAATCGGAAGGTATCGAACTGGTCTTTGTCGAGTTTCATTCGGAATCCACCGGCAGGGTGCTGCGGCTCTTTGTCGACAAACCCGGCGGTATCACCCTGGAAGACTGTGCTGCCGTCAGCCGTCAACTCACCGATATCCTGGATGTAAGCCTGGAGGATGTGGGCCCCTACAGTCTCGAGGTCTCGTCACCGGGACCCGAGCGGCCGATCGGAAAAGTAGACGATTTTAACCGTTTCAAAGGAAAAAAGATAAAAGTTCAGACGTCGCGGCCGATCGACGGCCGGAAAAATTTCACCGGTATTTTGGCGGGTTTTTTGGACGGACGGGTCAATCTAACGATTGATAAGCTAACAGTCACCATACCGCACACCTCAATAAAAAGGGCGCGACTTATCAATCACGGAGATTAGCGATGTACATGTCAGACATTAAGCGGGTCGTTGAACAGGTGAGCAAAGACAAAGGGATTTCACGCGAGGTCCTCATCAAGGCCCTCGAGGAAGCCTTGAAATCAGCCGCCCGCAAAAAATTCGGCAACAAAATGGAAATCGAGGTCCAATACAACGAAGAAGTCGGGGAAATCGAGGTATTTCAATTCAAGGAGGTCGCCGAGGTCATTACGGAACCGGCACTGGAGATCAGCCTTGAAGAGGGTCGCAAGCTCGACCCGGATTGTGAAATCGGTGACAGCCTCGGCACCAAAATGGACACCTCGACTTTCGGCCGGATAGCGGCCCAGTCTGCCAAACAGGTTATCATTCAAAAAATAAAGGATGCCGAAAAAGATGCGGTTTTCGCCAGTTTCATCGACCGCAAGGGAGAAATCCTCAACGGAATCGTCCAACGCATCGACCGGGGAGACATCATCGTCAATCTGGGTCAGACCGAGGGGATTGTGCCGGTTCGCGAACAGGTCCCCAGGGAGGGGTACCGCCGCGGTGATCGGATCCGGGCCTTGATTTTGGAAGTTCTACACGAGAGTCGCGGTCCACAGATTATCTTGTCCCGCACCCATGTCGATTTCCTGATCAACCTGTTTAAAATGGAAGTGCCGGAGATCAGCGAAGGTATCGTCAAAATCATGGGGGCGGCCCGCGAACCCGGTGTGCGGGCAAAGATAGCCGTCGCCTCCAGCAATGCCGACATCGATCCGGTGGGTGCCTGCGTCGGGATGAAAGGGAGTCGGGTACAAAATGTGGTCCAGGAACTGAGGGGAGAAAAGATCGACATCATTTCGTGGCACGTTGACCCTGCCAGATATGTGTGCAATGCTCTGGCCCCGGCAGAGATCTCGCGCGTGATCATCGACGAGGCCAACCGCACCATGGAAGTCATCGTTCCGGATGAATTTCTTTCGATCGCCATCGGCAAACGCGGCCAAAATGTCCGTCTGGCCTCCAGGCTTGCCGGATGGCACCTGGACGTCAAGAGCGAAACCAAATACAGCGACGCCATGCGAAGCGGCTACGATTCTTTGCTCGAATTGACCGGCGTGGGCATCAGCCTGGCCGACGCCCTGTATGAAAAAGGGTTTTTCTCTGCTGAAGAAATCAGCAAGGCGAGCGTGGAAGACCTGATCCAGGTCAAGGGAATCGGGGAAGAAAGTGCAAAAAAATTGATCGATGCGTCAAAACAAGCTATACAAACCGAAGCCGCCGTGGATGAACCGGCAGCGGCGATAGACACCGCCGACGACCAAATAGTCGAGGCGACAGACGAAACTAACGAACCGGTTGAACCGGCTGCCGCCGTGGAACCGACCGGAGAAGAATGACATCTGAAACGACTCCAAGCGACCGGCGATCCGACCCATTCGGTCTGGACACCATCGACCGGGTACGCGAAGGCCACTCGGATAACAGTGACTTTTAGGGGGATTGATGGCAAAGATCAGGGTATATGAACTTGCCAGGGATCTGAACATGACCAACAAGAGCCTTATCGAAAAGATAAAGGACATGGATATCGACGTCGAAATCAAGAGCCACATGAGCGTGCTCGATGATGAGGCGGTGGCGCAGGTCAAGGCCGGTCTCTTCGGACAAAAATCCGAAACCGTCGTCGAAACGCGGGTCAAGCCGACCGTCATCCGGCGCCGCAAGAAAACCGTTACGGTGGAAGTGCCGCCGGAAATCGAAGCGGCAGAAGAGGCGCCGGCCGCAGTCGCGGCCGAAGAGGAGGCAACTCCAGCAGAAGAAGCCCCGACACCGCCGCCGATCGCAGAACCGGAGGAGAGTGAAACGTCGTCGGTCGCTGCAGAAACAGAGATCGAAACCAAAGCCGAAGCCGGAAAAGCCGACGAAACGGAAGCACCCGCAACGGCTGAAACGCCTGAACCGGAACCAGCGGCAGCAGAGCCGGCCTCAGAAGTAAAATCGAAACAAGCACTCAAAAAAGCGAAGAAAAAAGAACAGGCCGCCAAAATCATCCGCATGCCGGTTCCCCCTGTAGCAAAAGAACCGGGCGCCGAACCGCTCAGGGGCAAAGCCCCGGCCCGCCCGGCAGAAAAGGTCGTCGTCCTGAGGCCCGGGCCGCCTTCGCGTGGTGCGCCCGGAGAAGAACCGACCAAAGAGGTCAAGAAAAAGAAGAAGAAACGGCAGGCTGAGGAAGCTGACCCCGACAACAAATTCTTTAAGAAGAAAATTTCGTTTCGAAAGAAAGAAGTCATCGAAGGCGCAGCGCTCTACGGTGGCCGTCAGCGCCCACGCAAGGGCAAAAAAGCCGGCAAAGCCAAGGCAACCGGCCCGGCCCAAAAAACCCAGATCACAACCGCCAAGGCCATCAAACGGCGCGTCAAGATAGACGAGGCCATCGTTCTTTCCGATTTGGCCAAACGCATGGGCATCAAGGCCGGCGAAATGATCAAGACCCTGATGGGAATGGGTGTCATGACAACGGTCAATCAAACCATCGATTTTGATACGGCCGCCCTTGTGGCCGCCGAGTTCGGCTATGAGGTCGAGCTAGCCGCTTTCGAGGAGGAAACGTTCTTGAAGGTCGAAGCAGACGATCCCACCAGGCAGATTGAACGATCACCGGTAGTCACGATAATGGGACATGTCGATCACGGCAAAACCTCATTGCTCGATGTCATCCGGAAAACACGGATCACGGACATCGAAGCCGGTGGCATCACGCAGCATATCGGCGCTTATCACGTCTCCACCGACAAAGGCAAGATTGCCTTCCTTGACACCCCGGGCCACGAAGCGTTCACCTCCATGCGGGCCAGAGGTGCACAGGTAACCGACATTGTCGTTCTGGTGGTCGCGGCCGATGACGGGGTCATGCCTCAGACCGTCGAGGCCATCAACCACGCCAGGGCCGCCAATGTGCCGATCATCGTGGCCGTCAACAAAATCGACAAGGACAATGCCAACACGGACCGTGTCTATCGGGAACTCGCCGAACAGGGCCTGACTCCCGAGGAGTGGGGCGGCGATACCATTTTTGTAAAGGTCTCCGCTAAACAGAACATCGGCATAGACGACCTGCTGGATCTGATTTTGCTTCAGGCCGAAGTATTAGAATTGAAAGCCGATCCACAAAAACGGGCCTACGGCCACGTGGTGGAGTCGAAAATCGATCCGGGCCGTGGGGCAATCGCCACCGTGCTCGTCCAGGAAGGGACCTTGCACACCGGGGATGCCGTCGTATGCGGGGTTTATTCCGGTAAGGTGCGCGCCATGCTCAACGACAGGGGTCAAATGGTTGATGCTGCCGGTCCGTCCATACCGGTTGAAGTCATCGGCCTCTCCGGTGTTCCCATGGCCGGTGACGAGTTGGTCGCGGTGGCGGACGAGAAGAATGCCAAGCAGATCAGCGAACACCGCATCCAAAAGCACCGCTCCAAGGAATTGGCCAAAACCGGCCGTTTGAGCCTAGAGAAGCTCTTCGAGCAAATGCAGCAGGGAGAAGTCAAGGACTTGAACCTGATCCTCAAGGCCGACGTTCACGGCTCAATCGAAGCCTTGGCCGATTCGCTGACCAAACTGAGCAACGAAGAGGTCAATATCAACATCGTTCACTCTGCCACCGGAACCATCACCGAATCAGATGTTTCCCTGGCGGCGGTTTCCAATGCCATCATTATCGGTTTCAACGTCCGCCCCGCGACCAAGGTTCAAATGCTGGCCAACGAGGAAGGCGTAGACATGCGGTTCTACAACGTGATCTACGACGTGATCAAAGATATAAAAAACGCCATCGCCGGTATGATGTCATCGACTTTCGAAGAGCGTGTTCTGGGAAGGGCCGAGGTTCGCGATACCTTTCATGTGCCGAAGATAGGCACAATTGCCGGATGTTACGTGACGGAAGGGAGAATCGAACGCGGACGGCGACTGCGGGTCCTGCGGGACGGAGTTGTCCAATATGAAGGCAAGAACGCTTCTCTGCGGCGCTTCAAGGATGATGTCAAGGAAGTACAAAGCGGATATGAATGCGGGGTCGGCGTCGAGAATTTCAATGATATCAAAGTCGGCGACGTTCTGGAATGCTATTACCTGGAAGAAATCAAACCGGAAGTGTAAAAGTGAGTCACAGATGGTCGTGGGGATTGGAATCGTCACCTTCAGACTGCATGACTGCCGTTCTTTGAAAACAAAGCGCAGCGTCGTCAAATCGATCATAGGGCAAATGCGCAATAAGTTCAACATTTCGGTGGCCGAAACGGGATCAAACGATATGCATCAGCGAGCGGAGATCGGATTTGCGCTCGTAGGAAACGACCGGCAGGTCGTCAATTCCAAGACCGACAAAGTTCTTAACCTGATAGATGATTTGGGCCTGGCGGAGGTCATCGATTCTGAAATGGAGATCATCACCCTATGATGTCCTATTCGCGTGCCGATCGCGTCGGGGGGTTGATACAGCAGACGCTGTCCGACATCCTGCTCAAGGAAGTGAAAGACCCGCGTCTTGAAATGACAACGATAACCGATGTCAAAATGACGCGCGACCTGAGGATCGCTCGAATTTATTTCTCTACCCCGGGCGGGGCTGAAAAAATCGAGGCCGTCCAGCAAGGCTTCAAGAGTGCCCTGGGTTTTGTTAAAATTACTTTGGCCCGCCGGCTTGGTCTGCGCTACATGCCGGATCTCGAATTTTATTACGATAATTCTTTTGACCACGGGGCCCATATCGAAAAACTTCTCCGGTCCCTAAGCACGAAATCATGACGGAACAGATTCTCCGATCTTTTTCCGAAAGCCGGCGCGTCGTGGTGGCGTCCCATGAAAACCCGGATGGTGATGCCGTCAGTTCCCTTCTGGCCGTCGGTTTGGCACTGGAAAAGCAGCAAAAGAACGTCACATTTTACAACGGCAGTCCGATTCCGGCGGTATATCGCTTCTTGCCGTCGGTTGGACGCATCACAAGCGAATTCAACTCGGCGGATGCATTCGACACGGCCGTGATATTGGACTGTGGCGACCTGGAACGCGTCGGGCCGGCCGCCGCTTTAATGAGGAAGATACCGGTTGTCGTCAATATCGATCATCATATTACAAATACCGGATTCGGTACGGTCCGCCTGGTCGATCCGGCCGCCTGCGCTACGGCGGAGCTGGTCTACCATCTTTTGGTGAGGATGAAGACCCCAATCGATATAGATCTGGCCACACTGATATATACCGGAATATTGACCGATACCGGATCGTTTCGCTTCGCAAACACCAACCAGGCCACCTTTGCCATCTGTCTGGAAATGGCGGCAAAAGGCGTCAGACCGCACGAAGTGGCCCGGCACGTATATGGAACCTATTCCCTCGGCCGCATCAAACTGCTGAATCTGGCGCTGGATTCAATTGAAATCGCCGGCAACGGCAAGCTCTCAATCATGACCGTGACACGGGAAATGCTTCGTCAAACCGGCACGCAGCCCGAGGATGCCGATGGTTTGATTCACTATGCCCGCAGAATAGAAGATGTAAGGGTTGCCGCTCTGATTCAAGAGTTGCAAAATGGAACTGGCGCGACACAGGATCGACACCGGTATCATGTCAGTCTGCGCTCCGATGGTTCGGTCGATGTCGCTGCCGTTGCCGTCTCTTACGGTGGCGGCGGCCATCAAAGTGCAGCCGGTTTCAGGATCGAAGCGCCGCTTTACGAGGTAAAAACTCAAATTGCCCAACTGGCGGAGAAGCTGTAGGTCGACACCGGCCGGGTATTATGGATGTCTCAGAAACCAGTGGTATCCTCGTTCTGGACAAACCCGCGGATATGTCTTCGGCCAAGGCGGTTGCAACCGTCAAACGAATCCTGAAAGCCCGCAAGGTCGGTCACGCCGGTACGCTCGACCCTTTCGCCACCGGCGTGCTGGTATGCTGTATCAACCAGGCCACACGATTGGCGCAATTTTTTTGACACGGCCGCAAAAAATACCGTGCGGTTATGCACTTGGGGGTTGAAACCGACACCCAAGACGTCACCGGCCGGGTGGTCGCATCAACTGCGACGGCGGCTCTCACCGCAGATGGTGTGAGCGCAACCGTCAAGCAGTTCGAAGGTTTTTACTGGCAGCAACCGCCGGCGTATTCCGCCCTGAAGCTGGGCGGGGTCCCGCTTTATCGGTATGCCCGCCAGGGACGACCGGTCCAAAAACCACCGCGCCGAGTCGAGATCGAGGCCATCCGCCTTCTGGGAGTCGAGTTGCCGTTTGTCCGCTTCGAGGTCACCTGCTCGGCCGGGACTTACATTCGCACGCTCTGTTCGGATATCGGTAGCCGACTGGGGTGCGGTGGACATCTCAAAGAGCTCCGGAGAGTTGAAAGCGGACGGTTCGCCCTTGTTGATGCAATGACGCTGTCCGACCTGGAGTCCCTAGCCCGTGAAAACCGGATCTTTACCCGGATGGTTTCGATGGCTGACGCGCTGCCGGATATTCCGGGCATCGTGGCGAACAAATCTTTGACTCAGCACGTAAAACATGGCAAAGTGGTTCAAAAAAACGACTTCGATGAGGGTTCATTCAAAGAGGCTCGGGGCCTGGTAAAGATCCTCGATTCACATCGGAATCTGTTGGCGATTCTGACATATCAAGGAGACAGCGAAAGGCTACGCTACGTCTGTGTTTTCAACCAAGCAGCCGGCTGAATTTCAGAACGGGCTTACAACCGGATGTTGAAGGGGCTGGTGCGACAAACGGATAGGGGTGCCGCCAGAGCATTAAAAAAAGGAGGAATAAAGAAAGTGGTCTTCTCAACGGAAGAGAAAAAGAAACTGATCGACAAATTCAAGTTACACGAAGGGGACACCGGATCACCCGAAGTCCAGGTCGGGCTTTTGACCCACCGAATTTCTTACCTTACCGAACATCTGAAGCTTCACAAGAAAGATCACCACTCCCGCAGAGGCTTGCTGATGCTGGTCGGTCGACGTCGCCGGCTCCTGAACTATGTTAAAAACAAGGACGTCAACCGATATCGCGCCATTATCGAAACTCTCGGTTTGAAGCGCTGACGCCTGCCAATGTCCTTGACGGAACTCACAATGAGTGCGGTGTAAGCCGGACGGTGAGTTTAACTCCCTTTAACTGCCGTTCGCAAAGAATTCGCCCTATAAGCGACTTTCATAGCGATAACAGAAGGGTAAGTCGCTTATTTTTTAGGAGATGAAAATGGAAATATCATTAGAAGCCCAGCTCGGGCCGAAAACACTGACCATTGAGACCGGCAAGGTCGCCAAACAGGCTTCCGGTGCCGTGCTGGTTCGCTACGGCGAGACAACCGTCCTGGTAACGGTGGTTACGACCCCGGAGGAAAGACAATCGGACTTTCTGCCCTTGACAGTCGAGTATCAGGAAAAGATTTACGCCGCCGGCCGTATTCCCGGCAACTATTTTCGGCGTGAAATCGGCCGCCCCAGCGAAAAGGAAACCCTGACGGCGCGTTTGATCGACCGCCCTATCCGTCCACTGTTCCCGAAAGGCTACCGTTATGAAACCCAGGTTATCGCCATGGTGTTGTCGATGGATCAGGAAAATGAGCCCGACACCCTGGCCATGATCGGTGCGTCCGCGGCCCTCGAAATATCGGAGATTCCGTTTGCCGGACCGATTGCCTGCGTTCGGGTGGGACGTATCGACGGCCGGCTGATGGTCAATCCGACTATCGTCGAACTCGAGGGCTCTGACATCAATATCATCGTAGCCGGCTCCAAAACCGGCATCGTCATGGTGGAAGGCGGCGGCAGCAACATCAGCGAAGGAGACCTGCTGGATGCCATCTACTTTGCCCATGCAGAAATGCAGCCGATCATCGCCTTACAGGAAAAATTGAAGAATGACGCCAGTGTACCGAAACGACCATTCCTGCCGTTGGAAAAGGACCCGGCGCTGGTCGCCCGCATCGAATCCGAACTGCGGGGACAAATTGAAGCGGCGGTCGTGATTCCGGAAAAAATCAAGCGCAGCAAAGCCTTGCGGGAAGTCAAAGACAATTACTTCGCACTGCTTGGCGAAGCATACGCGGATCGCCGCGGAGAGGTTTACGAGATCATCGCTGACTTGCAGAAAACCGTCTGTCGTGACCTGGTCTTGAAAGCCAACCGGCGGATCGACGGTAGACAGTTCGATGAAATCCGCCCGATAACCTGCGAGGTCGGCTTTTTACCGCGACCGCACGGCAGTGCTTTGTTCACGAGGGGCGAAACCCAGGTGCTCGGCGTGCTAACCCTCGGTTCGGGACAAGATGAACAGCGGGTGGAAACACTAAGCGGCGAAGAATTCAGACCGTTCATGCTTCACTACAATTTCCCGCCGTTTTCGGTCGGAGAAGCCCGGCGTCTCGGCGGCCCCTCGCGGCGGGACATCGGGCACGGCGGACTGTCAACCCGGGCCCTGGAAAAAGTCCTGCCTGACAAAGAAGATTTCGACTACACGATCCGTGTGGTATCCGAAGTGCTCGAATCAAACGGCTCGTCTTCCATGGGAACCGTCTGTGCCGGCACTATGGCCATGATGGACGGCGGCGTCCCCATCAAAGCCCCGGTGGCGGGCATCGCCATGGGACTCGTAAAGGGTGATGACAAGGTGGCGGTGCTCTCCGATATTCTCGGCGACGAAGACCACACCGGTGACATGGACTTCAAGGTGGCCGGAACGAAAGACGGCATCACCGCCGTGCAAATGGACATCAAGATTCGTGAGTTGTCACGGGACATCATGCAGAAAGCCCTCGAGCAGGCCCGGGTCGGCCGCCTACACATCCTCGGTAAAATGCTGGAAACCATCCGGGAGGCGCGCAAGGACATCTCTCCCTACGCACCGAAGGTGCTGACGATCAAAATAAACCCGGATAAAATCCGCGAAATCATCGGCCCGGGTGGCAAAACCGTGCGGGCGATTCAGAGTGAAACCAATACTCGCGTCGAGATCGATGACTCTGGTATCGTCAAAATTGCGGCTTTTTCATCGGAAGAAGGTGAAAAGGCCAAAAAAATGGTCGAGGCCATCACCATGGATCCCGAGATCGGAGCCATCTATGAGGGTACGGTGGTTAAGATTACCGACTTCGGTGCCTTCGTTCAGTTATCACCCGGCACGGACGGCCTGGTCCATATTTCGCAGTTGGCCAACCATCGGGTCACAAACGTCTCTGACGTCGTCAAGGAAGGTCAGAAGTTAAAAGTCAAGGTCCTTGAAATCAGTCGAGACGGTAAAATCCGCCTGAGCCACAAGGCGGTGCTGGAATAGCGGATGAAACCGTCTTCAGTGAAAAAAACCACCCTTTCAAACGGGGTGCGGATCCTGACCAAGACCATGCCTTTTGTACACAGTGTCTCCATGGGCGTCTGGGTCAATGTGGGGGCTCGGGATGAGTCCGCTTCCGAAAACGGTCTCTCCCACTTGATCGAACACATGATCTTCAAAGGCACCCGCAAACGCACGGCATTTCAAATCGCCAAGGAGTTCGATGCCATCGGCGGGCACACCAATGCCTTCACCAGTTTCGAGAACACCTGCTACCATGCTCGCGTCATGGACACGCATTTTGACACGATGGTGGACATCCTGACCGATATCTTTCTGAACTCCGAATTCGCCGAAGAAGAAGTCGTCAAAGAAAGGCCGGTCATCTTTCAGGAGATCGGCATGGTCGAGGACAACCCGGAAGAGTATGTCCACGTTCTTTCGGGTAGTGCTTTTTGGGGCGACAATCCGCTGGGGCGTTCCATTCTGGGTACCCGGGAAAACATTCTCGCCTTCACATCCGAGAAAATAAAGACCTTCTTCAACCGTTTCTACCAGCCCAGCCACATTGTCGTCGCGGTGGCCGGCAACGTCAGCCATGAGAGAATCGTAGAGCTGGTGGGCCCGGCCTTTTCCGCCGTTAAAACGGGGCCTGGTTTTCCGGGACGAAAGACTCCGGCGGACTATCCGCAGATCAAACTTCATCAGCGTAACCTCGAACAGGTCCATATCTGCTTGGGAACACGCGGGGTTTCGATCACCGACCCGAAACGGTACGCTTTCTCGCTCCTGAACACGATCTTCGGCGGCAACATGAGCTCCCGGCTCTTCCAGAAGATCAGGGAGCACCATGGTCTCGCCTACGCGGTCTACTCCTTTATTTCATCGTATGAAGACACCGGCATGTTTGGCGCCTATGTCGGGGTTCAGCCGGACAAGGTGCGGGAAACCGTCGGTCTGATCATGGAAGAAATACGGTTGCTCAAGAAAGACCCCGTTGATGATACCGAACTGAACGACGCCAAGAACTACACCAAGGGCAACCTTTTGCTGGCTTCGGAAAGCGTCGACAATCAAATGGTCCGCTTGGCGCAAAATGAGATCAACTTCGGCCGCAGCGTGCCTCTTCAGGAAATTATCGACCAAGTCGAGGCCATCACGGCCTCAGACATCGGTGATCTCGCCGTGGAGCTGTTTCGGGAAGACCGTTTGGCCTTGACCGCCCTCGGTCCGCTAAACGGAAACGAGTCCTTCGCGGATTTGCTGCTGACCTGAAAAGAATTTCCCTACACGATGAATGACCGCGTGGAAATCAGATTCCGCCGACTTCGTTCCCACGAGGACGCCGACATTCCCCTGCCGCAATATATGACCCCCGGTGCCGCGGGAATGGACCTTGCCGTCGCCCTTGACGCGCCGCTGGTTCTCGCTCCCGGCGATATCACCCTGCTGCCCACCGGCCTGGCGATGGCCCTGCCGTCAGGGTACGAAGCTCAGATAAGGCCCCGCAGCGGATTGGCGGTCCGGCACGGCATCGGCTTGATCAATGCCCCGGGCACCATAGACGCCGACTATCGCGGCGAAATCAAGATCGCCGCCATCAACTTCGGCAAATCACCCTACACCTTCCGGCGCGGCGACCGAGTGGCGCAGATGGTTATCCACGCGGTTTGCCAGCCCCGTATCACGGTCGTCGAATCACTCGAAGAAACCGACCGCAACTGCGGCGGCTTCGGACATACCGGAAAATAATCGGTAGCGCATATGTTTTCAGATGAGCCCTCGACCAATGCCGCCGTCTCGGAACCGGCTGTCAAACTGACTGTCTGCGTATTGGCCAGCGGCAGCAAGGGCAATGCCATCTATGTCTCCGACGGGCAAACAGCTTGCCTGATCGATGCGGGTTTATCCGGCGTCGAAATCGAACGCCGTCTCGGTTCGCGTGGCCTTGCGCCGGACCGACTTCAAGCCATCGTCGTCTCACACGAACACGCCGATCACATAAACGGCGTCGGTGTGATGTCACGCCGCTACCGGCTGCCGGTCTACCTCAACCGCAAAACCGCCGGCGCGGCAAATCGAATCGGCCGACTTCACTGCGTGAACACCTTTGATTGCGGCTCCGTGTTTCACATCGGCAACCTTCGCATCCACCCCTTTTCCCTGTCCCACGATGCGGAAGATCCGGCCGGATTCACCATTCAAACGAACGGCATCAAAGTCGGCCTTGCTACCGATTTAGGTGTGGTGACCGCAATGGTCAAAGAGCACCTGAAGGGATGCCGGGCGTTGATCTTGGAAGCCAATCACGATACGCGCATGCTGATCGACGGACCCTACCCCTGGCCTCTGAAACAACGTATTCAGAGCCGGTTGGGGCACCTTTCCAACACGGATTCCAGGCAACTGTTATGTGACGTCGCCCATGCCGACCTCGAACACGTGATCCTGGCCCACCTTAGTGAAACCAACAATACCCCCGACAGGGCCCTGAATGCCATCGCCCCGGCCTTAACCGGCACCCGCACCCGGCTGGAAGTCGCCGTCCAGGATCGGTGCACCGAGATCGTCTGCCTGCGCTGAACCCGGCTTGCGGGCCTGAGTGGGCTATTTTTTCGCACCCTTTCCGCGAATCGACCCTCCGCTGATTCTTTTTTACCCATCCGCTGTAACCGATCCCAACCGCCGCAACTCATCCATCGGTTAAAAATTTTTAAATAATAAATGCTATTTCAAAACGTTATAAAAGGGACCCCGGAATGAAGATGACGATTGGCATGCCCATTGCTCTAAGGGGTGGGCAAACCGTGAATCAATTCATCACGGAAGACATCTTGAAACCATTTTAAAAGGAGTTTATGACCATGAAACACATCAAGACCAAGATCGGTATCGTCGCGATTGTATTGACAGTGGGCATTGCCGCAGTGGCTTTTGCACACGGATGGAATGGCTCGGGATACGGCGGCTACATGATGGGGCCTGGAATGATGGGCTACGGCCCGGGATACCAAGGCCATATGATGGGTTACGGACCGGGATACGGCGGCCACATGATGGGTTACGGTCCATACGGTTATGGTAATTTGTCGCCGCAGGACACCGCCAAACTCGAACAGTCTCAGCAAAAATTCCTCAACGATACCAGTGCCCTGCGCAATTCAATTCAGGAAAAGCAGTTCGCTCTAAATCAGGAACTGCAGCAAACCAATCCGGACCAGACCAAAGTGATCAACCTGCAGAAGGAGCTGTCACAGCTCGAGTCCCAGTTCGATCAAAAAGCTCTGGAACATCAGCTTGACCTGCGGAAGAACTTCCCGGATAATGCTCTCAGCATGGGTTACGGCCGGGGGGGATACTGCTGGTAGTAATCTCAGCCTCACTGACTGAAGGCGGTCATTAAACCGCCTTCAGTGGGGTGTTTATGTTGTCTGCCATTGAATCGGCATCCAAGATTCAACTTGGGAGGCGCTGCATTACGCCGCAAAAAATGGATGGAATAGACCTACCATCGAAGCGCACACAACGACGTTACGATCGTCTCGCCTTTGCCTACGACATCATGGAAGCGCCGCTCGAGCGCTTTCGATTTGCCGGATGGCGCCAACGCTTGCGGAACCGTATTAAAGGGCCTGCTGCGCTGGAAGTCGGCGTCGGCACCGGCAAGAATTTTCCCTATTACCCTTCGGGTGTGCAGATCGTCGGCGTCGATTTGAGTCCGCGCATGCTGGCGAATGCGCGACGGAAGGCATCAAACCGCGACTTGAGCGTCGATCTGCGTGAAATGGACGTCCAGAACCTCGACTTTCCGGATCACCGCTTCGACACTGTTTTCGCCACTTTTGTCTTCTGCTCGGTGCCCGATCCGGTAGACGGTCTGCGGGAGCTCCGGCGCGTTTGCACACCGACCGGCCGGCTTCTGTTGCTCGAGCACATGCGGCCGGAAAACGTCGTGCTGGGGCTCATCTTCGATGCCCTCAATCCGATGGTGGTGCGCATGATGGGTGCGAACATCAACCGTCGGACCATGGACAATATTCGGTCGGCCGGCTGGAACGTCCGGATCGAAGAGAAACTGTCTTCAGATATCGTCCGGTGGATCGAGGCCGTTCCATGGATCGAGCCAAAGATCGCGTAGAGGAAGACCGTGGATCAGGGTGCGCAATAACTGCGCAGCTTCACCATTGATCTCCGTAAAGCCGGGTATTTTTTATCCAACCATTTAGGCCGTTTGATCTGGTAAGGCTTCCGATTCAACTTGCGCGGGTCCGTTATTGCGATCTCCCACCACCTGCATGCCACAATGTGGTATTTTGGCATGCGCTATGCAGCTATCATTTACACAGGTTTGAAATTAGAGCGGAGGAAATCGGCATACCGATAATTCCACAACGCGTATCAACCTCATAGAGTCCATGAAATGGAATTTGCTTTGTTCTCATCCCATGGACAAATAATAGGAGGCAAAAAAATGAACACAGACAAGTCTTATCAGAAGGACGTGGATCCGGTTTGTGGTATGCATGTCGATCCCCACAAAACGGACCTAACCGCCGAATACGACGGACGAACGTATTTCTTCTGTGCCGAAAACTGCCGCAAGGCGTTTGAAAATCAACCGCGAAAATACCTGGCCATTTCGAAGGATACAAAACGAAAGGGTTTCTGGAAGCGATATCTCGACAGACTCAACCGGGCAACCGGCGGCAAGCCGCCGAGCTGTTGTCACTGACACGGGTCCGATTTTCACGACAAGCGCAACCGATTGGGCCGCGACACGGCCAGAGAGCCTTGGATGAAGGAAGGAGACCACTTCGAGGTGCCAAAGCGCGGCTGAAAAAAACGGGACGAGACAAACGGATCAATATATTATTGAGAATTTTGATCATGCTGACGCCACTCTTCTGGAAAAAGACGAATACTTCCTGCGATCCCCTCTGTCCCGTTTCGGCCCAGATCGGGGCCTGGCGAAAAGCCAACCGCAAAATGCGGTGGGGAATTTCCGAGAAGGAATTCGAGACGATTTCAGCGCCACCGTCTTTGACGGACACCGACATGCGCGACGGATTCACCGGCGCGATTCTCTCTTACGGTTTCGGCGATGACGGTCAGGGAAACGCCGATGCCGCATTGTCCGGCAAACTGGCGTGGGACTTTGCCGTGAAGCGAAGAAGGCCGAAAACCTGGCAATGCGAATATATCGATTTCGACCATAGCGAGCATTTTCGTCTTTGCCCGGCCGCGCCTAAAAGACCGAAGGGTTTTTACTTCTCGAAATTCAGACGCGGTGAGCGATTTCAGCATTTTGCGGTAACCAGATTTCGAATACGGTTGACCTCGAAAGACACGGGCTGCGGCCCGGAAGGGCTTCAACTATTGACAATCACCCATCCCCACTTCGCCTCACTCATGAATTCCCGCCAGATGATATTCATGACATTTGCCGACTACGATGTGGCCCCCTACGGCTACAGCGATTTTTTCGATGCACCTCAAATGTTCTGCAGCAACGACACACTCGGGCTGGGCATCGGTCATGTGGACCGCGTTTATCCCCTGTTCGGCATTCCGACCCTGAGATTCTAACATCTGGACATTAAAACTGGTCGATTGAATAGAAAGGAGGTGAATACAATGGCTGAACGAATTGGAATAGTTCTCCATACTCTCGACAATGGAATGGCGGAAGTGGTCACCGACCGCAGAAACGCCTGCGGCGGGTGCGAAAAATCACACGGGTGCCGGACGTGTCTGGCCAGCTCCAAGATGGTCTCAACGGTGCAAAACCCTGCCGGTGCCGGTCAGGGTGATGTGGTGTCGATCTATCTTAAGGAATCCGCCCTCTGGACCGGTGCCGTTTTTCTTTACATCGTCCCGATCCTGTGGCTGATGGCCGGGGCTTTTGTCGGTGCGAGATTGGGAAGCAACTGGGGAATAGACGAATCCGGCGCCGCCATTTTGATGGGTCTCTTAGGACTCGCTCTCGGTTTTTTAATGGCAAGGGTCATTTCAAGGTCTTCAAACTTTGGCCCGCAAATCGTGCCCCGGATCGTCCGAGTCGTCGAACATGCAAAAACGAAAGAGGAGCATGGTCATCATAACGGTATCAACACCACCCCGACTGCCGCCTGCTGCGGATAGAACAGGGCACAACTTGACATTCAGACAATGACAGTAAAAAATGAATCAACTTGAGGCACAAATTCCGGAATGGAGCGATAGCCATTGGACATTACCGTCTATGAAACCGGTCTGATTGCCGTTGCCCTCGGCTGCGATGCGTTTGCCGTGGGCTTAGGCGTCGGAACGCGATGCTGTGCACCCCGGCAGATATTTCGGCTCTCGTTTCACTTTGGCTTATTTCAGTTCATGATGCCGCTCATCGGTTGGCTGTCCGGGCGCTATGTCCTGGCATGGGCCGAAAAATGGGGCCCGTGGATCGCTTTCGCCCTGCTCTTTGTCATCGGCGCAAGGATGGTACGTGAAGGTGCAAGGTCTGAAGTGGAAGAATCGGTATGTCCGGACCCCACAAAAGGTTTCAGCCTGGTGATGCTTTCCGTAGCCACCAGTATCGATGCCCTGGGGGTCGGTCTCGGATTGGGTGTAATGGACCATGGTCTTTTCTGGGTAGCCGTCTGGATCGGGATAACCGCTGGCTTGATGACATTGCTGGCGATGAAGTTGGGTAACAAACTGTCGGATAGGTTTGCCCAACGGATGGAAATCTTCGGGGGCCTGATTCTGATTGCCATCGCATTCAAACTGCTGTTCTTTACGTAAATCCGATAGCGCCTTCTGTTATGGTGGAGAGGAATTCATTGCTCTTTTGCCTGAGGCGACCGTGCATGAAGCCATGAATTTTGCGGAAAGAATCCGACCTGCATTTGCAGAGCAAGAATTCAGATTTAATAACAAAACCCCATCGGCGGTTACAGCTAGTATCGGTCTTGCAGAGTATGTTCCGAGAGAAGACTTATCGACTTATATCAATCGGGCCGATCAGTGCCTCTACGCAGCCAAAAGAAGCAGATCGTCGTACATGATGTCATACCGACGTTTTTCTTATCCGACTCG
>JARROL010000003.1:0-22552 GCA_037383965.1 Desulfobacterales bacterium
CTGCGTTCCCCATCGAGTAACTCCTCCCGACCATCTATTCAACTATAGTCACATACAGTTATGGAGGTCGCTTGGCATGAAATTAGGGTACAAGGCTCATACGCAGCGACTAAAAATCGTGGACCAGTATATAAGGGCATTGTTCAGAGATGAGTTGCCAAATGGCATCAAATACCATGACGCTGACCACACACTTCATCCAACTAAAGGAGTCGTTGCTATTGCCAACGAAATCGCAATAGCTGAGAATATCTCTGAACATGACAGAGAACTGTTAATCACCGCGGCTTATTTCCACGACACTGGCTATATCAGAGAATATGATAAAAACGAGCCAATTGCCGCACGGATGGCAGGCAGAATACTAAAGCTGATCGGTTATAAACCAAACGAAATTGAAAAGATTCAAAATTTGATTCTATCAACTGATCTTGCGGTTGAACCGAAAACTCAAGTTGAAAAAATCCTGTGTGATGCCGATCTCGACCATCTTGGCAGACCTGATTTTCTCGAATTCGATGCAAAATTAAGGCAGGGACGAAGCAATCGGGGATTAGATGTCAGTGATGACGTAAAATGGTATAGTGGAACTCTCGATTTAATAAAAAAACATAAATTTTATACTGAATCCCGAAAAAATTTGCGAGAAAAAGAAAAACAGAAAAACATCCAGAGGCTCTCGAATGTATTGAAAAATCTACAAAAAGAAAAATCTTGATGCACCCAGATATCGAGACCCAAAATATATCCGGCGCAGAGGAAAGTGCTATTGCGCATGGCAGGAGCGAATGGCGTTTTCATGTGTGAACGATTGAAATAGGAGTTGACTGAAATGCAAATTAATGTTAGCTGAAAAGAATTATTATTTAGAATAAAGAGGCTTCAGTTGGCAGACCACAAAAAAAGATTTGACATCATCATCCAAAAATTAAGGGATAACAGCCACAAGATAACGCCTCAGCGGCTGGCTATCGTTAAAATTCTTGCCAAAAGTGAAGGCCATCCCAGTGTCGAGAATATTTATGACCAAATCAAAAGAGATTTCCCGACGATGAGTCTTGCCACTGTGTACAGAAATATTGTATTAATTAAATCACTTGGTGAAGTTCTTGAATTAGGGTTCCCGGATGGGAGTAACCGATATGATGGAAACAAACCTAATCCTCATCCACACGTCATTTGTATCAAATGTAAAAAAATTGTCGACCCGAGCTTGGATAGTCTGGATGAAATGAAGAAAGAGGTTGCCGAAGAGACGAACTTTAAAATTTTGAATCATCGCTTAGACTTTTTCGGTATATGCAGTGATTGTATGGCAGAGGAAGTTTAATATATTTTTTTACCCCCGTTTGATACTCGTTATCATTTAATATTTTATACCTAAAATCAAATATATAGGCACCGAAACACTATATTCACAGCAGCGCGGTGAATAAATTCAGACAACGAAAGGAGAAAATATCATGGACGAAGATAGCAAGCGCCCGGTAACGGGATCCACTGTCCGCGGAGGTACGTCGAACCGGGACTGGTGGCCGAATCAGTTAAAGCTTAACATTCTGCACCAGCACTCTTCCAAGTCCAATCCCATGGGCGAGGGGTTTAACTACGCGGAGGAATTCAAGAAACTCGACCTGCAGGCCCTGAAGAAGGACCTCTATGCGCTGATGACCGACTCCCAGGACTGGTGGCCAGCCGATTACGGTCACTACGGGCCGCTCTTCATCCGGATGGCCTGGCACAGTGCCGGCACCTACCGCATGGGAGACGGCCGCGGCGGGGCAGGGTCCGGCTCTCAACGCTTAGCACCACTCAACAGCTGGCCCGACAACGTGAACCTCGACAAGGCACGCCGGCTGCTTTGGCCGATCAAGCAGAAATACGGCCGCAAAATCTCCTGGGCCGACCTCATGATCCTCGCCGGCAACTGTGCCATCGAATCGATGGGGCTGCCGACCTTCGGCTTCGGCGGCGGGCGCGAAGACGTCTGGGAGCCGGAAGAGGACATTTATTGGGGCTCTGAGGACGAGTGGCTAGGCGACAAGCGCTACTCGGGTGACCGGGACCTCGAGAATCCGCTCGCCGCCGTGCAGATGGGCCTGATTTACGTGAACCCGGAAGGGCCGAACGGCGAACCGGATCCAATCGCCTCCGGCCGGGATGTTCGGGAGACGTTCGCACGCATGGCCATGAACGACGAGGAGACCGTCGCGCTCACCGTTGGCGGGCACACCTTTGGCAAATGCCACGGCGCGGGCGATCCGGCGCTGGTCGGTCCTGAACCCGAGGCCGCCGGCATCGAAGAGCAGGGCCTCGGTTGGAAGAGCAGCCATGGCAGCGGTAAAGGCGCAGACCAAATTGGCAGCGGTTTGGAAGGCGCATGGACGCCGACCCCGACGCAGTGGGACAACAGCTATTTGGACATGCTGTTCGGCAACGAGTGGGAACTGACCAAGAGTCCCGCCGGCGCTTGGCAGTGGACGCCGAAGGAGGCGACTGACAGCAATCTCGCTCCGGCAGCTGACGATCCGTCGAAACGGGTCCCGATCATCATGACGACCGCGGACATGTCGATGCGGATGGACCCGATCTACGAGCCGATTGCACGACGCTTCCATGAAAACCCGGAAGAGTTGGCGGACGCCTTCGCCCGGGCGTGGTTCAAGCTGACCCACCGCGACATGGGCCCACGATCGCGCTATCTCGGGCCGGAGGTTCCGGCAGAGGAGCTGCTCTGGCAAGACCCGGTGCCTGCAGTCGATCATGAGCTGATCGACGCACAGGACATCGCAGACCTCAAGGGCAAGATCCTCGCATCGAGCCTGTCGATCCCGGAACTGGTATCGACCGCCTGGGCGTCGGCATCCACGTTCCGTGGCTCTGACAAGCGCGGCGGCGCGAACGGGGCGCGCATCCGTCTCGAGCCGCAAAAAAATTGGGAGGTCAACCAGACGGCCCAACTGAACAAGGTGCTGGAGACCTTTGAGGGAATCCAACAGGCGTTCAACAGCGCACAATCGGGCGGCAAGAAGGTGTCGCTCGCCGACCTGATTGTCCTTGGCGGATGCGCAGGAGTCGAGCAAGCGGCGAAGAATGCCGGTCACGAGGTGAGCGTACCCTTTTCGCCTGGACGCACGGATGCGTCACCGGAGCAAACCGACGTGGTGTCATTCGACGTACTCGAACCGAAGGCTGATGGGTTTCGTAACTACCTTAAAACCAAATACGCCGTCTCGGCAGAGGAGATGCTGGTTGATCGGGCGCAACTGTTGACGCTGACCGCTCCTGAGATGACGGTTCTCGTTGGCGGTATGCGCGTCTTGAATGCCAACTTCGGTCAATCCCAGCACGGCGTCTTCACCAAGCGGCCAGAGACGCTCACCAATGACTTTTTCACAAATCTGCTCGATATGCGCACGACGTGGAAGGCAACCTCGGAAGACGAAGACGTGTTTGAGGGACGTGATAGCGAGAGCGGCGAACTCAAGTGGACCGGCACCCGTGTCGACCTCATCTTCGGTTCGAACTCCCTACTCCGGGCCGTCGCGGAAGTCTATGGAAGTGAGGATGCCCAGGAAAAGTTCCTGCACGACTTTATAGCGGCATGGAACAAGGTCATGAACCTTGACCGCTTCGACCTCGCCTGATCATAGCATAAACGTTTTCGAAGGCTTCTGAAGCGTGTTCTGATCTTCAAATCGGATGATTGGGAAGCGATAACCGGCACAAAATGACGGATGAAAGGGGTAAAAGCCTTGGCTTTTTCCCCTTTTTCTATTTCATTTATTCTTTTCATTTATTCTTTTTGGCACGAATGGCGTGGATACCCGCCAACGAAAACTGCGTAATGTGGTCGGCCAGCCTCTTGATTAGTTCCGGCGTCAAAGGCTGCTGAACGAGGTATTCCAGATCTCTGCGATTGAGCATCAGCAAGGCCCGGCATTGATTAATAATGCTCAGCTCGCAGAACCAGATGTCTTCATCCGTCGCCGCAGACCCGATCAGGTCCCGTATTGTCCCAATCAGGTGCCGGCGGCGGGGCTCGATCAATTCGCGCCAGCTGTCGTCGATCAGGCCCGTTGGATTGGCCAGTTCCATCAGGTACATGCGCGTAAACTGCCCGCCGGCACCGTGGTCGCAAAACTTTCGCACAAGAGCATGGATGCGGGCGCTCAAGCGCTCTTCCGGGGTCGCATCGACGGCATCGGGCGGGTCGGGGATGATATCTTTCTCAAATGCCTGCTTCCATGCCTCCGTATAGAGGGAGGCCTTGCTGCCGAAATAGTAGTTGACGGCCGCGACGTTGGTTCCGGCCTGCCGGCAGATATCGGCGATCCTGGCATCGCGGTACCCTTTTTTCCCGAAAATTTTACAGGCCGCGTCCAGCACACGACTTCGTGATTTCTTGGCACGTCTCATTTGTGCCATGTGAAACACGGCTCCATTCTCGACAGTTTAATCATTGAAGAACCTCTGTTTTGTAATCAATAATTTAAATCGTATTTTTAAATTTAAATTTGAATTTGTCAATTCATTTTGCTATCCTTCCTCATTCAACTCAAACAATCCTCCTAATAAGGAAGAAAATATGCAGCAGCGAATCGCACTCGAATGCCCCGGTCCAGTTTGCTCGGCAGCATCCCGCGACAGGGTCATACCGTCGATCACCTTCTCAGCGCCGAACCGCCGGCAGACGATAAGCGGCGGCCGTGCCGTATCAGTTACGGCATCTATTGTTTACGTGTGCCTCATTTCGTTTTTAGGACTGACCGGCCGCGCGGGAGCCGCTCCAACGCAAGGTCAAAAAGCACCGCCGCCGATGGTCACCGTCGAAGCGGTTACAGAACAGGAGGTCAACCCGCCGTCTGATTACGTCGGCCGCGTGGAAGCCATCCAAGCCGTCGACCTGCGCGCCCGCGTGGAAGGATTCATCGAACAGGTTAAATTCCAGGAAGGCGGCAAGGTGAAAGCCGGAGACCTCCTCTACATTATCGAACAGGCACCTTACAAAGCCAAGGTCAACGAAGCTGCGGCCAAGGTGGCCGATGCCGATGCCTCCCTCACCGAAGCCCGCCAGTACCTGAGACGGCTCCAGTCGGTGCGTTCCGGTGGGGTTTCGGCGACCGACCTGGAATCGGCTGTCAGCGCGGAATTAAAGGCCAAGGCCCTGCTTCAGCAAGCCCGGGCCAGTCTGGAGCAAGCCGAACTCGACCTGGGGTACACCACAATCAAGGCGCCCATCAGCGGGCGTATCGGCCGCACTACTTACACCAAGGGCAATCTGGTGGGCCCCGCTTCGGAAGCCCTTGCCCGCATCGTTCAGATAGACCCGATCCGGGTGGTTTATTCAGTGAGCGAGAACGACCTCGTGAGCGACAGGCTGGCCCGGGAGGGCGGTTGTGCCCACGATTCAGAAAACCGGCTCGTACCTCGCATCCAGATGCCCGACGGGCAGATGTATCCGGTCGCCGGCCGCCTGGACTTCGTCGACAACCAAGTGGACGCCGGCACCGGCACGATTGCCGTTCGAGCGGTGTTCGACAATCCCGACGGCATACTTCTGCCGGGACAATACGTCAACGTGCTCATCAAATGCAGCGAAGGCAACCTTCTCCCGGTTGTGCCGCAGTCGGCGGTTCAGGAGGATCGGGAAGGCCGTTACGTGTTCGTCGTTGACGCCGAAAACAGGGTTCAGCAGCGGCGCATCACCATCGGGGAAGCCATTGGCACGAACTGGCCGGTAGAATCAGGGCTCATGACGGGGGAGACAATTATCGTTCAGGGGGTACAGAAAGTCAGCCCCGGCCAGATCGTGGAAACCGTGACCACCAGCGGTCAGAGTAAGGAGTGATGCATGTTTTCGCGTATTTTCATCGAAAGACCGCGGCTGGCAATGGTGGTGTCGATCATCATCACTCTAGCCGGCGTGCTTGCACTGTTGAACATACCGATCGCCCAATATCCTCAAATTTCGCCCCCCGAAATCCGCGTCAGCACGACCTATCCCGGAGCCAGCGCCGAGGTGGTCGCCAACAGCGTGGCCGCCCCGATCGAGGCCGAGGTCAACGGCGTGGAGAACATGCTCTACATGTCTTCAACCTGCTCCGACAACGGCAGTTACAACTTGAGCGTCACTTTCGAGGTCGGCACCGATCCCGACATCGCCCAGGTCAACGTTCAAAATCGCGTCCAGCAGTCGGTTCCCAAGCTGCCCACCGAAGTCGTCGAACAGGGAGTGTCGGTGCGCACGCGCTCCTCCGACTTCCTGACGGTCATCAGTTTTTTCGCCCCCGAGGGCGCACGCGACGCCCTTTTTCTCAGCAATTACATCAGCATCAATGTCAAGGATGCGGTGACGCGCATCAAAGGGGTCAGCGAAGCCTATATTTTCGGCGCCCTGGATTACAGCATGCGGATCTGGATGGATCCCGAGCGGCTGACCGCTCTGGGCCTGACGGCCGATGACGTGGTCACCGCCATTCGAGAACAAAACGCCCAGGCAGCCACCGGCTCCATCGGCACGGCACCCGGCAGCGATAAACAGCAAATCCAATACACGCTGCGCGCCAAGGGTCGTCTCAATGAAGCCGAAGATTTCAAAAATATTATCATCCGCACCAACCCGCAGGGGGGTGTGGTACGGGTAGGAGACATTGCACGGGTCGAGTTGGGCGCTCAGTCCTACTCCTCCAGATCGACCCTGAACGGTTCCCCGGCAGTCAACATGGCCATTTACCGGACCTCAGGCGCCAACGCGCTGGAAACCGTGCAGGCGGTGGCAAACGAGGTCGAAAGACTGTCCAAGCGTTTCCCCGAGGGTATTCAGTACCGGATGGTCTATGACACGACCAAGTTCGTCCGGTCCGCGATCCAGGAAATCGTACTGACGCTCTTTATCACTTTTTGTTTGGTCGTGGGGGTTACCTATCTTTTTTTACAGGACTGGCGGGCAACCCTGATTCCGACCCTGACGATCCCGGTGTCGCTGATCGGCACTTTCGCGGTGCTCCTGGCCCTGGGCTTCAGCGCCAACACCATCACCTTGTTCGCACTGATCTTAGCGATCGGCCTGGTTGTGGACGACGCCATCGTGGTGGTGGAAAACGTTCAGCGGATCATGGAAGAGGAGGATCTCGACCCCAAAGCCGCGGCAATAAAGGCCATGAATCAGGTGATCGGACCGATCATCGCCACCACCCTGGTCCTTCTGGCCGTATTCGTTCCCGTCGGATTTCTTCCCGGGATCACCGGCGAGCTGTACAAACAGTTTGCTGTGACACTTTCCACTGCGGTTGTGCTGTCCGCTCTCAATGCACTGAGCCTGAGCCCGGCCCTGTGTGCAACCCTGCTGCGCCGACCGGTCACCATCCGGCGGGGGCCACTGGCCTGGTTCAAGCGGGCATTGAATGCCTCACGCAACGTCTATGTGACCGCGTCGGCCTGGCTTCTTCGGCGCATGGTCGTCGTTCTGGGGATCTTTATCCTGATATTCGGTGCCGCCTATTTCTTGTTCGTCAACCGACCGACCAGTTTCCTGCCAAGTGAGGACCAGGGTGTCTTCTTCATCAATGTCCAACTGCCCGAAGCATCGGCCCTGGCACGCACCAACACCGTGATGCAACAGGTTTCCGAACGCCTCAAGAAAACCCCCGGCGTGGCGGATGTGATTGCCGTCAGCGGTTTCAGCATTATCAGCGGAGCCAGCGAAAACGTCGGCCTGGGTGTCGTCGTGCTTGACCCCTGGGATGAACGCAACAGCCCCGAACTGCAGCTCGAGGGTCTCTTGGGACGCGTGCGCCGTGAGTTGGCCTCGATCCCGTCGGCCAACATCTTCGCGTTCAGTCCGCCGGCCATCCGGGGCCTGGGATATGCGGGCGGGTTCGATTTCCGTCTGCAGGCCCTGGGAAACCAGAGCCCCCAGGAGCTTTCCGCTGTAACCCGCGCGCTTGTTGTGGCCGCCAACCAGGACCCGACTCTGCGGGCGGTGTTCAGCACGTATTCGGCCGACGTACCGCAGCTGTTCCTCAACCTCGACCGCACTAAGGCCGAATCCCTCAACGTACCGGTAAACCGCGTTTTTTCGACCCTACAGGCTCAGCTCGGCTCACGCTTCGTCAATGACTTCAACCTTTACAGCCGGGTCTTCCAGGTCAAGGTTCAGGCCGACGCACCCTACCGTAATGCGGTCGATGACATCAAAAAGCTCCACATACGCAGTGACGAAGGCAAAATGGTGCCGATGAGCAGCTTGGCCTCCATCTCTACGATACTGGCGCCTCAACTGGTGACCCGTTACAACCAGTTCGCCGCCGCCCAAGTCAATGGCGAGGCCAATACCGGATTCAGCTCGGGTGATGCCATAGCAACGATGGCACAAGTCGCGGCCAAAACCCTACCCGACGGGTATGGCTACGAATGGTCGGGGCTTTCCTTTCAGGAACAGAAGAGCAGCGGCCAGGCCCCTGTTCTGCTGGCCCTGGCCCTGCTGTTCGGCTATCTTTTCCTGGTCGGTCAATACGAGAGTTGGACCATCCCGCTACCGGTCATCATCTCGATTTCGGTAGCGGCCGCCGGGGCCCTGACCGGTCTGTGGATCGGCGGTCTGAACCTTAGTATTTACGCCCAGATCGGCCTGGTGCTGCTGGTCGGCCTGGCAAGCAAGAACGCCATTCTGATCGTAGAGTTTGCCAAGACAAAGCGCGAAGAAGGGCTATCCATTACCGACGCTGCAGTAGCCGGCGCGCGCATCCGGTTCAGGGCCGTGTTGATGACCGCCTTTTCATTCATCCTGGGGGTGCTCCCCTTGGTGATTGCCTCCGGCGCCGGCGCCAACAGTCGGCGGGCCATCGGCACCACAGTGTTCAGCGGCATGCTGGCGGCAACCCTGGTAGGCATCTTTCTGATTCCGGAGCTCTATGCCGCCTTCCAGGCCTCCCGGGAAAAAATTTATGCCCGGCGGAAGCGGCGTCGCGAACGAGCGAAGACAAGTTCGCAGGAGAGCTGAAAGGGGCCTTCTCCCGGTGTTCCATGAGAAAACGATATGAAAACCACTAAAAAATTGCAGCCCGCCTTTGGGACTCTGCAGAGGCTACTGCATGTGCTGGGTGCAGCCTGCACGATATTGTCTCTCTGCGGCTGTTCGGCCGTGGGACCCGATTATGTCAAACCCGAACCCGGAGTCCCTTCAGCCTGGTACGGTGAACTCCAGGACGGTCTGACCGATACGGCCATTGACCCCCGGACACTGGCCCAGTGGTGGTCGACACTCGATGACCCGACTCTCTCAGGTCTAATGGTGCGGGCTGTTCGTGGAAATCTCGACCTAAAAAATGCTCGGGCGCGTGTCCGCGAGGCACGGGCCCTCAGAGGCATCAATCGGGCCAAATTGTTCCCCATCATCGATGCAACAGGATCGGCCACTAAAAGCCGCAACACTACAAGTAGCAACGACGGCACCGTAAGTGAACTCTATTCGGTGGGCTTCGATGCCGGCTGGGAATTGGATGTGTTCGGTGGTGTGCGTCGTTCGGTGGAGGCGGCCGAGGCGGACCTCGAAGCCAGTTGGGAGAATCTCCACGATGTCCTGGTGAGTCTTCTGGCCGAAGTCGCCCTTAACTACATGGAGGTTCGCACATTCCAGGCCCGGTTTGCCGTGGCCGAGGCCAATATTGCGGCCCAAGAAGCAACTTACGAGTACACCAGATCCCGGTTCGAGGCCGGTCTCAGCAACGAATTGCCCGTGCAGCAGGCGTTGACCAATCTCGAAACCACCCGCTCCCAAATTCCAAGCCTGCGGACCGGCCTGGCGGCAGCCAACAATCGCCTGTCGGTTTTGCTGGGAGAGCAGCCCGGTGCGGTCAACCGGGAGTTGGCCGAACCCCGGCCGATACCCGTGCCGCCTTTGACGGTGGCCGTGGGGGTGCCCGCGGATACCCTGCTGCATCGGCCCGACGTGCGCCGATTCGAGCGTCTACTGGCAGGGCAGACCGCTCGAATCGGTGTGGCCACGGCCGATCTCTATCCCAAGTTCTTTCTGACGGGTACCATCGGACTCGAATCCCTTTCAGCCGGTGACCTGTTTAATTCAGCCAGTCGCGCGTCGCTATTCGGTCTCGGCGTACTCTGGAACGTGTTCAATGCCGGGGCCGCCCGCCAGCGCATCGAATTCCAGTCCGCTCTGCGGGAACAGGCTTTGAATGAATATGGATCCAAGATCCTCCTGGCGTTGGAAGAGGTGGAAAATGCCCTCGTGGCTTACGCCCAGGAACAACTCCGGCGGGAATCGTTGAAGGCAGCGGCCGCCGCCGCCCAGCGGGCGGTCTTACTGGCACAGGACCAGTACGCAGCGGGTTTGGTCGATTTCAACAATGTGTTGGTTGCTCAACGCTCACTGCTCTCCCTGCAGGATGAGCTGGCCCGCAGCGAAGGAACAGTCACCTCTAACCTGGTGCGACTCTACAAGGCCCTCGGCGGTGGGTGGGAATTTCAGGAATCGACTGCAAGTGAAATGGCAGTTGACACTCAACACTCAAAGTCCTCTGGGCCGCCACGGTGAATGAAAATTTTACATTTCGTGTTAAAGTGCGGCTGCACTTTAGGGGCCATCAGGCGCATTCTAGAGCGGCTTCTTCGATGCCTTCTCTCTGTCGTTGCGCAAACCGTCCGCTATGTACGGATTTCAAGAGCCTTAAACCAGGCTTGAAGAAAAACTGCTTCTCACCGAACGCCGGTTGGAGATCATCCAACCAGCCAGCGCTCTCGTCATAGCGGGCAAAGAAAATGCGGTTGACCCATTCGGGCTTTCGCCCCTGAATAAACTTAAGGACGAAAACCCGCTCCCCGCCGATATCTGTAATGCCCTCAATCAACACTTTCCCAGGCGTCGCCGACATCGAGGGACCGCGCACCGTCCGGCAGAGACCGGACACCCTCCGGTAGGCTTTTGAAAATATGCGAAATGCGTCGACCAGCGGCACCTCGAAATAATGCTGCGGGCCGGTGTCGCGCGGTACGAACATGTAATACGGCACAACGCCAAGAGTGACCTGTTTTCGCCACATGTCGCTCCAGGTCTCCGGCTTGTCGTTGACATGCCGAACCAGCGGCGCCTGGCACCGGATCTGGGCCCCGGTCGCAAGGATGCGTTTGATGGCCGCCTGAACCGCCGGTGTTTCCAATTCGCGCGGGTGACTGAAATGGGCCATAACGGCCAGATGCAGCCCTCCGGCGACAATCTGCTCAAAGAGCCTCATCAGGTCGTCCGCATCACGGTCGGTGAGGAAGCGGTAGGGCCAGTATGCCAGCGCCTTGGATCCGAAGCGGATGGTGGACAAGCCTTCGCGTTTTCGATCGAGCAGCGGCGCGACGTAGCGCCGGATCAGCCTGGTGCTCATGGTGAGCGGGTCCCCACCGGTGTAAAGGACATCCGTCACTTCCGGGTGGCGGTCGAGGTATTCGGCCAGGTCTTGCGGCCGCTTGTTCATGAACTTCAATCCATCGATGCCGGCAAACTGCGCCCAGCGGAAACAGTAGGAGCAATAGGCATGACAATTCTGGCCTTGGCTAGGGAAATAAAGCACGGTTTCCCGGTACTTGTGCTGCATCCCGTAGTACACTTTACCGTTTTCGACCGGCACATTCAGTTGCAACTGTCCGGCCGGATGAGGATTGAGCCTCACCTGGATGTGCTCGGCGGCCCGTCTGACGTCAGACTGTGGGGCATTGATGGCGAACAATCGTTCGATGCCTTCCCGATCCGTTTTCTCCAGCATACCGAGTTGCGGAAAGGTGAGCCGGAATATCGGATCATCAGGAATCTTTTGCCAGTCGATCAACTCATCCACAACGTAGTTGTTGACACGAAACGGAAAAACAGCCGCCGCGATGTCGATGCCCCTTGTGATTCCTCGCGGCATTGACGCCAGTTGGCTGATTGACCTAAAATTCTTGCGGTTGTAAAGGCGAAATTCCTCTTTTCCAGATTTCCGGGTGTCGGCCATACTCATAATCCTTTTCTTTTTAAAATATCCGGGCAAAATAATAATTTTCAGCTGAAATATTTTGTATGCAAAATATATGATCCGGCTTAATTTGTCAAGTTCAGGCGTGGCCGATTCCTGACATTAAGGCGTTCGCCGGTTATAGGGGCCGCAGCGGGAAACAATTCCCCGTCCTGCTTCTCTTTTGAGCCGTCTTTCACCTTACATCCATCGGCACATATCCCGATACCTGCCAGGCGCCGGCGCGTGTATATTGTAGACAAATCAGAATCAGGCGAATTTTTGTGGTTTTATTTCTTCGCCGAAGCATTAAAATAATTTAAGCGATTGAACTTTATATGAAGTTATGTCATCACCCAATGAGTTGGAACTCGTGCCCATCCACAGTTTCATTTAGAGCACGGGTAAGTTTCTGATTCATAAATGCCCAATTTTCAGCAAGTTCAAGGAAGCCGGCCGTTCGGCCAACCCTTCCGGCAACCATGTTTGCAATAGAGGGCGAATAAGGTGGATCCCATCCCGAAAATCATCAGTGGCCTGCGGCACATCGCCCGTGAACTCTCCGTTCACTCAAAATTCATCCAGGACAACTACAACATCACGGTACCGCAGCTGGTCTGCCTCCGTGAAATCTGCGACAACGAATCGATCTCCTTAGGGGAACTTACCCGTTCGCTGCACCTCAACAATTCGACCGTAACCGGAATCATCGACCGTCTCGAGAAGCGCAACCTGGTGCGGCGCGTCAGGCAAAGCCGGGACCGACGGCAGATTCACGTGGAGGTCACCGACGAGGGCAAACGTTTTATCAAGCAGGCCCCCAAAGCCCTGCAGGATCATTTCATCGAACAAATCCGCATGATGGATCCCCTTGAAGTCGACAAAATCCTGTGGGCAATCGGCAAACTCGCCGACATGCTGCAGATCGCCAGCGCCGCGGAACAGGAGAAAACGCCATCTCCCAAAGAGTGACGAACAAGGCCGCACGCAGTTTAACCAAGCCGCACCATCGGAGACTGCCGAACGCAGCCGTCAAGGACCGGCTTTTTAGTTTTGCATCGGGGTTGAAATCGTTTTCGTAAGTGGAGGTGATGACGACATGGCTGTCAGCATCGCATTAATTATACTTATAGGCCTGGGAGTCGCCATATTTCTGACCCGGGCTGTATAGGCATGAACCCAAGCTCATATTTAAGACGGCTTTGGCAAGGAGGGAAAAATGGAAAAAAGCCTGATCCGACATTATCATCTGGCAAAGGAACTCTCACAGCTTTTCGACTTGGAAAGCGATATAGATGCGGTACTTGCAGTTTCCATGTACAAACTCAACCACTTTATGGATTCCGAAAGGTCATCGATTTTCTTGTTCGACCCACTGAAACAACAACTCACCTCTTTTTCATCCCAGGATCTTGAGAAGAAGGAAATCCGCATTTCAAAATCATCCGGTGTGTCTGGATGGGTGTTTGAACACCGTATGCCCGCAATAGTTAATGATACCGATAATGACAACCGTTTTTATAGTGGGGTGGATGATATGACAGGTTTTCGAACGCGGAATCTTATCTGTACCCCCTTGATTGATTACAAGGAGAATTGTTCAGGCACACTTCAATCATTAAATAAGAAAAGTGGGGACTTCACAACCGACGACCTAGAATTGTTGGACCTGACCGCCCGTTTGGTGGCTGTTGCCATTAACAACAGCAGACGCTACAGTGAGATACAAACCACAAGCATGGTCCATAAAAAGGTAATAAAACAAATTATCAATAATATTGGCACTACCTCCGAGAAAAAGTAAACTTACTTTGCTGCTTGTTCTGGTGCTTAACGTCTTGTCTTCCATGCAGGTAAAAAACAATCGATATCAATTATTTTTCCGCCGTTCCGGCATAGGTGCCGGCCGCCTTCAAAGCTGAAACCATCTCGTCCATCGTCAGTATGCGCGGATCGAAAATCACCGTGTTTGTTTCCCAGAATTTCCGAAAACCATTGGTGACCTTTATGACACCCGGCAGCCCTTCCAGGGCTGATTTGCCGACATCGTATCACTTCACGTAAAAAACGGCTTCGGCAAGTCCCGACGCGCTCGCGCTGACAGGCGAAAACAAAAAAGTACTGACGATCATCATTGCCAGGAAAATTGAAACACAGGCTTTCATGGTAAATCCTCCTCATACGTCACTCGAGATATCGATGTGTTTATCAGCCTTCGCTCATGGCATCGTTTAACAGCCGACTACTCGAAAAGTTTGCGGTATTTCCCGTAGCCCTCTTTTTCCAGGTCCGCCGCGGAGATGAACTGCAGGGACGCCGAATTGATGCAGTACCGCAGTCCGGTGGGTTCGGGTCCGTCGTTGAAGAGATGACCCAGGTGTGAATCGGCATGCTTGCTGCGCACCTCGGTCCGCACCATTAAAAAGCTGTGGTCGGTTTTTTCGACCACGTTCTCCGGTTCCAGCGGCCGGGTGAAGCTCGGCCAACCCGTCCCGGACTCGAACTTGTCCGTCGAGCTGAAAAGCGGCTCCCCCGAGACGATGTCGACGTAAATACCGGCTTCGTGGTTATTCCAGTATTCGTTGTTGAACGGCGGTTCGGTGCCGTCCTGCCGGGTGACTTGATACTGCAATGGGGTCAACCGGCGGCGCAGCTCCTCGTCACTTGGAATCTTGTAAGCCCTATCGGTCTTGGCCGCCGTCATTCGACCCGGTTCCATACCGGTTTTCACCACTAAGGGCGAAATGCTTTCGTTGTTGTTTGTCATCGGGCCTCCCGGCATTCCGGCCTCTTTCGTCGCTTTCGTATTATGTTTCTTTCCTTTCGGATTCACCATCGAGGTCGTATCTCCCCACACCTTCTCCAGGAACTGGTCGCGACCCGAGCCGGAGCGGTACCAACCGTAGCGGATCGGATTCTTCTTGTAGTAATCCTGGTGATAGTCCTCGGCCGGGTAAAATGCACCCAGCGGAAGGATTTCGGTGACGAGTGGTTTGTCGAACCGGCCCGATGCCGCCAGCCTCTTCTTGGAGGCCTCGGCCATTGCACGCTCATTGTCGTCGGCATAGAAGATGACGCTGCGGTACTGCGAGCCCCGGTCCACAAACTGACCGCCGCCATCCGTGGGGTCCACGTGCCGCCAGAACACGTCGAGCAACTGTTTGTAGGTGATCTTGGCCGGGTCGTAAATCACCTTCACGGCCTCCACGTGCCCGGTGCCGCCGGCTGAAACCTGCTCGTAGGTGGGATTGGGCATGTCGCCGCCGGTATACCCCGAAATGGCCTCGATGACGCCGTCGACTTTTTCGAAATCGGATTCGGTGCACCAGAAGCAACCGCCGGCAAAAACAGCGGTCTGAGTCGGACCGGGTTTGGTGTCCATTTGTGAATTCATTTTTGCACCGGGGCTTTTCATCTGATAATAGCCGAAAAGAACCATCCCCAAGGCAAAAAGCGTGATATATAATCTCTTCATGCAACACCTCCAGATATTCTGTTCATACGTTTTCCCTGATTGCCTGAAACCATAACCGGTGACCAGCACCACAAATCAGGCTCTTTGTATTTAGATAATAAGACATCTTTTTAAAGGTGGCGTAAAGATAGTGTAAAGATTTGGTAAAGATTTCAGAAGCGGCCTGGCTGTGAACTCGAATTTCTGAATCCATTTCGCCACATCGTGAATGAAAATCAAAGTTGCAACTGAGTCCCTCCGAGATTAAAATCATCAAGGTCGATTCTCCTGCTGAGGGGGAACGAGGGGAAGTGCAAACCAGACGCGAACTCTGGCGTCGGTCACTTCGGCACCGACCGTGCCGCCGTGAGCTTCGACCAATTCCTTGACGATGGCAAGGCCGATGCCGGCGCCGCCGTGCTGCCGTGACCGCGACTTTTCCCCACGGAAAAACCGCTCGAAAAGGTAAGGCAGGTCAGCGGCGATGAGCTCATTGCCGTCGTTGCTGAAGCCGACCCGCACCTGCTCGGCATCGACGTCGATTCGGATGTCCACCGTCCCGTTTTGCGGGGTATACCTGGCGGCGTTATCGGTTAAATTGCGCAGAATTCGGGCGATCCGAGCCTGGTCGGCCGACACCTTCACGGGACCATTCGGGACGTGGCGTTTCACGACGACCGATTTCCGGTTAAACCTGGGCAAAAATGTTTCAATGGCCGTATCGATCGCCTCACTCAGGTCGATCGGTTCCAGATTGAGGCTGCCGCGCGCTGCATCGGCCCTGGCGAGCTGGAGGACGTCCTCGACAAGCTGGACCAGGCGCATGGTTTCATCCTGCAGTAGCGCAAAAGTCGAGGACGACGGCGGCAGCACGCCGTCGGTGAGAGCCTCAAGGTATCCCCGGATGTTGGTCAAGGGGGTTCGAAGCTCATGGGCCACATCGATCATCAAGGTACGGCGCAGATTTTCGATCTTCTCAAGGCTTGACGCCATCCGGTTGAAGGCCTGAGCGAGCTGACCCACCTCGTCTTGGGTGGCGACCGGTACCCGCTCGGCGAAGTTGCCCGCCGCAATTTCGCGGGTTACGACGGTCATCCGGGTCAAGGGCGCGAGTATTCTGCGCATCATTACGAAGCTGAGCACCACGGCCAGAATCACAGCCGCCAGGCAGGCCCAGAGCAGATAGCGGTGCACCGCGCCGACGAACATGGCGTGCGCGGGTCCGGGGGAAATGTGGTACTTCTCCATCAGAGTGACGAAATAGCCTGCGGCTAGGGTGTCGATCGAAAGCCACACGACGATTATGACGAAAGCGATTACCGCCAGATTGACGGCCAGCAGTTTGAGGATCAGGTGTCGTTTCACGTCGGGCTCTCTCCTTCACACGGCTGCCGGTCGACAAACCGGTAGCCGACGCCGCGCACTGTCAGAATATATCGGGGATGGGCCGGTTCCGGTTCGATTTTCTGCCGCAGCTTCCCGATGTGAACATCCACCACGCGATCGATCACCACGGCTTCGCCCAGAGGATACAGCTTGCTCAACAGTTCGTCGCGGGTATAATTCCGACCGGGGGCGGACATGAGGGCCTCGAGCAAGGCATACTCGTGCGGTGTGAGCGCAACCGACCGCCCTTTGACCCTGAGCCGGCGCTTTTCAAGATCCAGCTGCACATCGGCGCACGAGAGTAACTTCTTCCTCTCGGTTGCCGGTTTGGACACTCTTCGCAGCACGGCTTTGACACGGGCAACCAGTTCACGGGGACTGAAGGGTTTCACCACATAGTCGTCTGCCCCCAGCGTCAGTCCGGTTACCCGGTCGATCTCTTCGCCCCGAGCGGTCAGCATGATGACCGGCACGTCGGAAAACCGCCGCAGACGCCGACAGATCTCCCAGCCGTCCATTTTCGGCAGCATCAGGTCCAGGATGACCATATCCGGCCGGTGCTGCTCAGCTAAAGCAAGACCGGTTTTACCGTCACCGGCCGTCAACACCCTGAAACTTTCACGCTCGAGGTAAAGGGCTACAAGAGCGGCCGTATTAGGATCATCTTCGATGACCAGAACGCTATGTCGATCTGATGTGGGTAACATTAAAAAATCAAAATCCTGATCGAGAAATGGCCTGGGCAAAAAAATCAACCACCGTTACATTTTTTTGGGATCACAGGCAGCCCCGCATTGCACGAACGAATCACTTCTTTCCCACTGCAATGTCATATGATCGATGCCGAAGTTTTCAAAGAGGTCACGGCGCACCTGTGCGATCAAGACGTCGTCATCGATCGGATCGGGCTTGACGAGATGGGCTGTCAGGGCGGTTTCGGTTGTGCTGATCGCCCATATGTGCAGGTCGTGAACAGCCGTGACACCTGGAAGACGGGACAAATAGTCGCTAACCATCTCGGTGTCGATTCCGGCCGGAACGGCTTGCAGCGCCAAGTTCGTCGATTCTTTGAGCAACCCCCAGGTGCTCACCAAAATGATGACCGCGATGACGAGGCTGACCAGCGGATCTATCCACAACCACCCGGTGGTCATGATACCGATGCCGGCCAGAATTACACCGACGGACACACCGGCATCTGAGGCCATGTGCAGAAACGCTCCGCGTATGTTCAGGTCCTTTTTCCGGTCTGTAAAAAACAGCAGCGCGGTGACAGTGTTGATGGCCACGCCGATGGCAGCCACGATAATAATCGTTTCGCCGGCCGCTGGTGCGGGGTTTTTGAAGCGCTGAACCGATTCCAGCGCAATGCCGCCGACCGCAACCAGAAGGATGACGGCATTTGCAAGCGCCGCGATTATCGTTGTACTCCTGTAGCCGTAGGTCCGCTTGGTGGTCGGCCGGAGACGGCTTAATAGGCTTGCCCCCCAGGCGAGTAAGAGACCGGCGACATCGCTCAGATTATGGCCGGCATCCGCGAGAAGGGCAAGCGAGTCGGCTGTAAAGCCAAAAATGACTTCTGCAATGACAAAAACAAAGTTCAGAACGATCCCGATTGCAAATGCCCGATTGTAATCCGCCGGACCGTGATTGTGTGTGTTGATCATGGATAACCGATTTTACTCAGTCGTGACACGAACAGTTTTTGACGCGGGCCTTTTCAAACGCTTCCCTTCCTTCCCTGAAGGCAAAAACAAAAATAGCGACGGCACCGAGAGAATCGAGCCCGCCGATTCCGGTGGCAGCATAGCCGGCGCTCGCCAACAACAGCACGAAAGACAGATACAAACAAGTCTTGGTGCAGTTGGCATCGGCGATGACTTTTTGAGTCTTTTCCGGATTGCCGAAAGAGACCAGGACCTGGTTCAAAACGACATTGTTTAGCACACGATATCCCGACGAGTTGAACCCCTCCGCAAAACGCCTCGCATGGCGGCAGCACCGCTCGATCATATCGGCAACACCTCTTCGTCCGAGATGCCGCAATGCGGCCCATATCTCAACGCCCCGTGCTCTGCGAGAAAGCTCCGGTGTAAAGTCCGACGGATTCCTGTGGGTGGCCGATGTCGGCAAATACTCCGCGGTGATGGCCATTGCCGCCTTAAGAGGGTGCGGATCGCATACAAGCGCGATTACGCTATCGTAAGGCACATTGAGCCATTTATGAATGGACAATAGTTAATACCGCTTCGCCACGTTTCAAGGGAGGAGGTCCCTCATCACTCGAGCAAGGCGTCGATCTTGGCTTCGATCTGCTCATCGGTGCTGTGCTTGAGGGTGATGGCCCGGGCCGGGCACTCGACAATACAAATGCCACAGCCGCGGCATTTGGCGGGGGGAATTTCAGACACTCCCTCGGGGTTTATGAATGGAGCTGCAAAGGGGCAGGATCGCACGCAGGCCAGGCAGGCGGCGCACAGGTCGGGATCGACGACGGCCACGGTTGCCGGCGTGCTCATTTTCTCTTTGCAGAGAATCTTGGCGGCCTGCTGGGCCGCACCTTTGGCCATGGCAAGGGCCTCGGGGATAAACCTGGGGCTGTGGGCGAGACCGGCCAGGAAGATGCCGGGCGAGGCAAATTCCAGGGGTTGCAGTTTGACATGAGCCTCCAGAAAAAAACCCTCTTGGGCGCGCGGCAGCTTCAAGACCGCCGCGATCTGGTCGGCACCGGCGCGAGGGCGTATGCCGGAACTGAGCACCAACAGGTCAGGTTCCACCCGAAAATCCTGGTGCGAACTGCGGTCGGTAAAGTCCACGATCAGCTTTTCGGCGCTATCGTTGTATACCCGGGGCTGATCCCCGGGAATGAAGCGGAAGAACATCACGCCCATCCGGCGGGCTTTTAAATAATAGAGTTCCTTGAATCCAAAAGTTCGCAGGTCGCGATAGAGAATCACGATCTGAGCGTCAGGGTTTACCTTTTTGATGGCAATGCTGTTTTTGACCGCAGCGCTGCAGCAGACGCGGCTGCAGAAGCTGAATTCCTCGTTGCGGGAACCGACGCACTGAATCATGACCACCCGCTTGAGACCTCGGGCCCACTTCGGGTCTTCCTTGAGCCGGCGGGACAATTCGACCTGAGTGAGCACGCGCCGGTCCTCGGCGTAAAGATATTCCTGCGGTTCGTAAGCCCGACCGCCGGTGGCCACGATGACGGCCCCGTAAGTGATGTCATGATTGCCGCCGTCTTTTGTTGCGACAGTCCCGCGAAAATTCCCCTGATGACCCTGGTGGGCGGTTAAGCAACTCTCCAGATAAACCGATATCAAGGGATGTCGCCTGACCCTGCCTCCAAGGATGCGAACAAGTTTTGGGGGCGAATCCCCCTCCAAGGTTTCGGTGAGATGCCGGGCAAATCCTCCCAGACGAGTGTCTTTTTCCACCAGGCAGACCGAAAATCCCTGGTCCGCCAGGGTCAGCGCGGCACTCATACCGGCCAATCCACCGCCGATGACCAGCGCCCGGGGATCCACGCGATAGGTCTGATCGGTCAGCGGCTCCAGCCGCAGGGCTCGCGAAACACCCGCCCGGATCAGTTGGAAAGACTTCTCGGTGGCTTGCTGTGGCTGCTGACTGTGGATCCACGAGCACTGGTTGCGGATCTTGGCCATTTCAAAGAGATACGGGTTCAAGCCCGCCTTTCTGAGCGTGTCCTGGAAGAGCGGTTCGTGGGTCTTCGGAGAGCAGGCAGCCACCACGACGCGATTCAGTTCGTGTTTTTGCATCAGCTCGATCAGCTTTGGCTGAGTTTCGGCCGAACAGGTGAACATGAAATCGGTGGCCAACGCCACATTCGGCAGTCGCTCGATCCGCTGCATCAGCTGCGGGATGTCGACCACTCCGGCGATATTCGACCCGCAGTGGCAGACGAAAACGCCGATTCTTGGTGGGCCTTCGGTGGCCCTCTCCGGTATGGCCACGGCGGAAAAAGTTGCCGAATAGCGCCCGGTTTGAATGACCACCGCCGCTTCCGCCGCAGCGGCACCGGCCTGGATGACGGTCTCCGGGATGTCCTTCGGCGCTTCGACGCCGCCGCAGACGAAAATACCAGACCGCGAGGTCGACACCGGCTCGTCGAAATCGGCGGCCAGAAAGCCGAAAGGATTGGTTGTCAATCCCAGCCGCTTGACCAGAGCGCTCGATCCGCTCGAGGGTTTGAAGCCGCTTGAGAGCACCACCAAATCATATTCTTGTTCCACCTTGCGGTTGCTGTGATGATCGAAGGTCTCGATGATCAGGTTCTCGTTTTCCGGATTCAGGTAGACCTGCGAGATCATGGAGCGCTGGTACCGCACGCCGTGGTCGTGACGTGCGCGTTCGATGTAATCGTCGAACCCTTTGCCGTGAGCCCGGATGTCCATGAAATAGATCACGGTTTGCGCCTCCGGGTCGTGACTGCGCGTCAGCACGGCCTGTTTGGCGGCGTGCATGCAGCAAACCGATGAGCAGAACGGCCGGTTGCGGGACGCATCCCGCGACATCACACACTGGATCCAGGCCACCTTCTTCGGCAACCGGCCGTCCGATGGACGCTGCAGATGCCCAGCATAGGGTCCGGTGGCGGACAGCATGCGTTCGTATTGAAGCGACGTGACGACATTGCGATAGCGACCATAGCCGTATTCTCCATCCCGAACCGTCAGCGCCGGTTCGAAACCGGTCGCCAGCACGACGGCCCCGGCTTCGAGGTCAATCATCTCCGGCTGCTGGTCGAATTCGACCGCCCCGGTGGGGCAGATTTTCTGACACAGGCCGCAGCGTTTGCGGGTCAGATAGAGGCAATGTTCCGCGTCCAGGGCGTATTTCAACGGAACGGCCTGGGGAAAAGTCAGAAACGCCGCCTTGCGGAACCCCAACTCCCCGTTGAACGCATCGGGCACCTTCTTGGGGCACTTTTCCGCGCACTGGCCGCAGGCAATGCACTTTTCCATACTGATGTAGCGCGGCTGTTTTTCGACACGCGCCGTGAATCGTCCCGGCTCACCCGTAAGATTGAGCAGGCGGCTGGAGGGGATGATCTCGATATTGGGATTGCCGGCCGCTTGAACCAGTTTGGGGGAAAACATGCAGGTCGAACAGTCGTTGGTGGGAAAGGTCTTGTCCAAGCGGGCCATGGTCCCGCCCAGGGTGTGGGTCTTGTCGAGCAGGTAGACGTAAAACCCGGTGTCGGCCAGGTCGAGGGCGCACTGGATGCCGCCGATTCCGCCACCGATGACGATCACCCGTCCAATCGCACGGCTGACGTCAGCTTCCTTTTCATTTAGACCATTCACCGCAGCAAATCCTTTGCGCTCAACAGGGGCACCGGATCGGCGATATGCATCCGGAACCAGCCGGCAGATCCGTTTCCAACCGCGAATGCCAGGCGCAGCAGCTCCGTAAAATAAAAAACCGGCAGGTGCCCGGATGCCTTGTCTCTTTGTATGAGATCCAGGTTGGCCTGACACAGCGGGCAGGAAACCACGACCGCCTCGGCGCCGGCTTGTCGTGCTTTTTCCAACAATCGGGCGGTAAGCGATTCCTGGATATCCCGTCGACCGATGCCGATGCTGGCACCGCAACATGTGGTTTTGTAGGACCAGTCCAACACCTCGGCACCGGCTGCGGTCGCGAGCCGGTCGAGGGTCATCGGATTTTCGTAGTCGGTGAAGCC
>JARROL010000004.1:0-22266 GCA_037383965.1 Desulfobacterales bacterium
TCACCGGTACATGCCCGTTGATAATGTGCCCGACAGCCGGGCTTAAACCAAATGTTTCTATAATTCGTCGGACCGTGGCTTCATCGTCCCGAAAGGTGTAGTATATGTTGCGCGGCTCTTTATGGGTGGATTGATCTTCAATAAAATAGTGCTCGAAGGTGGCCATCTTTTCTTTTCCAAAAAGAGGCGAACAGGGACCGCACCACAAGTACCACATGGCGTCCAGGCCTTCTTGTTTTTTCGTGGGGTCATCGGCGGTATAAAAACCCTGCCGGGCCAGGCGATGAAATTTCTCCATCAGCGCCCTTCCGGCATATTCCGCATGATTGAACTGCAGTGATTTGAAAGAACCGTCGTCATTCATGGGGAGGCAACCGTGGTAGAGCAGATTACCATTGTAGGTTTTATAGATGCTGCCCTTGGCGAAGAGAAAGCGTGCATGCTGCTGTAATTTTTCACTGTTTAAAAATGCCAATTTCAATCGTGTGACCAGATGGTGTTCAGAAGAGGTTAAGGCATATGGTTCCTGGGGCACGACGGTCTGAAACCGGGTATCACGCAGAGGATAGACGTGTTTGTCTATCGCGACGGTTCCCTGCTCGAAGTCAATTTTATCCAGCAGCAAACGATCCTCAAGGCCGTATTCCGGTCGACGCCTGATGACCTGAGCTTCAAGTTTGAGTTGTATAATAGTGATGGCTTTGTGCATCCGGGCCATCAGTCTGCGCTCGCCTTCCGAGTCGTCCGGCTGATTGAACCCCTGGGGCATGTACAGATCACAGGGATCATCACCGTAGGTGTCGATCGCAAACGAGGCCAGCGGCAGCAGACTCACCGCATAACCGTTTTCTAAAGTCTCCATATTGTTATAACGCAGGGAGACCCGGATGACATTGGCGATGCAGGCCTCGCTACCGCCCGCCGCTCCCATCCACAAAATATCGTGATTGCCCCACTGAACGTCGATACTGTGATAGGCCATCAAGCGATCCATGATGAGATGTGCGCCGGGACCGCGATCGTAAATATCCCCCACAACATGCAGGTGATCGATGGCCAAGCACTGGATGGCTTTGGCGATGATGACAATTAGGGCCTTGGCGTGGCCGGTGGTGATAATCGTCTCAATCAAGCCGTGATAGTAATCGCACTTGTCTGTCAGCTGTTCTTGTTCGTAGAGCAGTTCTTCAACCAGGGTCTCAAATCGGCCTTCGATCAACTGCCGAACCTTAGCACGCGGGTATTTCGATGCAACCGCGCGCAATACACGTATCAGACGCAACAAGGTTTTTCGACACCACTGCCGTTGCGCGTCAGCATCGGGCAACATGATCCCCAGCATCGTTTCAGGAGTATAAATCAGAGCACCCAAATTCACTTTTTCTGCATCAGACAACGTGTCGTCAAAAATCTCGGCGATCCTGCGTTTGATCGCGCCGGAGGCATGGCTCACCACCTTGCTAAAGGCATCGAATTCACCGTGAATATCCGATATAAAATGCTCGGTGCCCTTGGGCAGGTTGAGCTGGGCCTGCAAATTGATAATGGCTTCAGCGACGGCCTCCACGGACGGGTACGCTTTGGCCAGGTGGTTCACGTTGCCCATCTGATCCGGAATTGGGGTCATGGGTTCTATTCCTCTTTGGGTATAAAGATTAATCGAAGTGCTTTAAAAAGATTGCCGACCGGTTATAAATCAAATCACCATATCATCAACAATTACCGCGTCCTTCGGGATAACCACCAAGCCGTCTCGGGCCACCCAGTTGTCCGTTTCGCTGTCGAGTCGGTCGAACAGATGCCGGACGTGCACATTGCGGCCAATGCGGGCGTTCTTATCGATGATGGCGCCTTCGATGAAACTGCCTTCGCCAATGCCAATGTCGGGTCGGCCGAGCCGTTTGTTTTCGGCGCGATCCACTTCGGTTTCATAATAATCCGCCCCCATGACGATCGAGGAACGGATCTGTGCCTTTGGGCCGATCAGGCTGCGGAGGCCGATGACCGCGTCACGGATGTCTGCTTGGTTCACCCGACACCCGTCCGCCATCAGGGTGTGGTCCAGTTGAGAGCTTTGCACGCCGGAGGCCGGCAGAAAGCGGGCGCGGCTGTAAACGGGCCGCCCGGGAATGTAAAAATCGAAGGGCCGCTTCGGTGACGCCATTTCCAGATTCACGTCATAAAACGCACGGATGGTACCGATATCCGCCCAATAGCCGTCATAGACATAACCCATCACACGGTAATCGGCCAAGACACCGGGGATGATATGTTTTCCAAAATCGTCCCCTTCTGATTTCAGCACTTCGAACAGCAGGTCGGTACGAAAGACATAAATACCCATGGACGCCAGATAGGGTTTATCCGGACCGGGCATGCTTTCCAGCCCCGCCAGTGCTGTGGGTTCGGGCTTTTCGGTGAAGCTCTCGATCTGCCCGTCGTCGCTGCGCTTGAGAATACCCAGGGCCGGGGCCATATCGGCCGTAACCGGCTGCACCGCCATGGTGATATCGGCACCGGTTTCCACGTGATACTCGACGAAGGCGCGATAGTCCATGTTGTAAAGGTGGTCGCCGGCCAGAACCAGGACGTATTCCGTGCGTGCGGCCTCGATCTCCATCAGCTGCTGCCGCACCGCATCGGCCGTGCCCTGGTACCATCCGGTGCTGCGAGGCGTCTGTTCGGCGGCCAAAATCTGCACCCAGCCTTCGGTGAACATGTCCCGCGCATAGGTGCGCTGGATGTGGCGGTGCAGCGAGACCGAGTTGTACTGGGTCAGGATGGCGATTTTATCGATGCCTGCGTGCAGGCAATTGCTGATGGGAATATCGATCAGGCGATATTTTCCCGCCAAAGGCACGGCTGGTTTGGCCCGCAGCTTGGTCAAGGGATACAGTCGCGACCCTTGTCCGCCGCCCATAATCAACCCTAACACCGCTTTCATGTTCATTTTTGGTCCCTTTCGTTCTGCATTTCTATCACCGGTTTTCTTTCAGGCGCTGCCGGCACTGCCGATCACATTGGTGTTTTTGTGCTTGACCATTTTGGCCAGTTCATCCCGTGCCGGCCCCAAATACTTTCTGGGGTCGAATTCGGCCGGATTTTCCGCGAAAATTCTTCGAGGATTAGCCGCAGGATCGTGGATCGATCCGGGGAAAGGGAGATACGCGTGGCTTTCGGTTTGAAACGCGACACTTGCATGGCGGTGAAACCGGACTTGGTGGTGGCCACCACTGCCGTGGCCCCCAAAATGCTCGGCATGGCTACCAGGAGAAAAATAGAGCCTGGCCACGTTCATGCCGCTGTCTATACGTTTTCGCAGCACTTCTGATGATTCACCGGCCGGGCCGATGGTGCAGATGATTTTTGTCTTCCGCATGCTTGCCCCTTTCTTTTCTTTCAAAAAAGCTGCTCGGCGCCGGGCTCTTGTCTAAATTCCCACCTTTCCTTCGCGCCAGGCTTGGATAAGGGTGTCGTAGTCGACGGTGTATCCCCGTCCCTCCTCGTCTTCCAGGCCGGGTTTGGGGGATCCCGGCCGGGCTAGCCAGTATTCGGGGTCCTTGGGTTCGGTGATGCGGGGTTCGCACCGTTTCATGAGGCCGGCCTCCTGGAGCCAGGCCATGACCTGGTCTTGGGTGGCGGCCAGGTCGTCCAGCACCTGCTGGGGCATTCCCCGACTCCGGACGGCCGCGTCAATCCGGGTCCACCACAACTGAGCCAGTCTGGGGTAATCGGGCACGTTGTTCCCCGTGGGGGTCCAGGCCACCCGAGCCGGACAGCGGTAGAACTCCACCAGGCCCCCGGCCTGGGGTCCGCCTCCTGGAGGTTGAAAGACTGGGTTCGGCCCTTGGACAGTGGAGACAGGGCCGACACTATTCCCAAGGCGGCGGCCTTCAGGTAAAAGGGATACAATCCAGCCATCAATCCTCAGCCCACCCTCTGGCCCGTTCCACGGCCTTCTGCCAGCCACGCAGGCACGCTTCTACCTTCTCCTGGTTCTGGCTCAACTGAAAAGAACGGTCCTCATTCCAGTAAGCCTTGATTTGATCCGTGTCCTTCCAAACGCCTACGGCCAGTCCGGCAAGGAAAGCAGCGCCCATGGCCGTGGTCTCAACGTTCCGGGGCCGGCTCACCGTGACCCCCAGGATGTCAGACTGGAACTGGCAGAGGTAGTTATTGGCACTGGCCCCGCCATCCACCTTCACGATCTTGATTTTGATGCCCGAGTCCTTGACCATGGCCTTCAGCAGGTCGTTGGCCTGATACGCCATAGACTGCAGGCCGGCCCGGACGACATGGTTTTTAGTCGTGCCCCGGGTGATGCCCACTATGATGCCCCGGGCGTAGGGGTCCCAGTAGGGGGCGCCCAAACCCACGAAAGCAGGGACGATGTAGAGACCTTCGGTGGATGGGATGGCCGTGGCCATCTCCTCGGTTTTCGACACGTCTTTGAAGAGATTGAGATCGTCACGCATCCACTGCATTAGGGCACCTGCAATGAAGACTGAGCCCTCCAGGGCGTAGGTAACCTTGTCTCCGATCTGCCAGGCGATGGTGGTCAGCAGCCCCGAGGGCGACGAGATAGGTTCGGAGCCGGTGTTCATTACCATGAAGCAACCGGTGCCGTAGGTGATCTTGGTCATCCCCTTTTCATAGCCGGCCTGTCCGAAAAGGGCCGCCTGCTGATCCCCGGCGACGCCGGCGATGGGCACTTCGTGGCCGAAGATCCCCTTGTCGGTCTTGCCCAGTATCCCGCTGGAGGGTTTTACCCCCGGCAGGATGTCTTCCGGAATCTCCAGCTTCTCCAGGATGACTGGCTCCCATTTCAGATCGTGGATGTTGAAGAGCATGGTGCGGCAGGCGTTGCTCACGTCCGTGGCGTGGACTTTTCCGCCCGTGAGCTTCCAGATGAGCCAGGAATCGACGGTGCCGACCTTGAGCTTGCCTTGGGTGGCCAGTTCCCGGGCCTCGATGTTGTTGCGGAGGATCCAGCGGATCTTGGAACCGGAAAAATAAGCGTCGGTGACCAGCCCGGTCTTTTCCTTGATGACTTTGTCAAACCCTTCGTTCTTCAACTTGTCGCAATAGTCGGCGGTACGGCGGCACTGCCAGACGATACTCTTTCCCACCGGCTTGCCCGTCTCGGCATGCCAGGCGGTCACTGTCTCCCGCTGGTTGGTTATGCCGATGGCGGCTACGTCCGAAAGGATCAGGCCCGCATTTTTAAGGGCCGCCTTCATGGTGTTCTTCTGGGTCCGCCAGATGTCTTCGGCATCCTGCTCCACCCAGCCCGCCTTGGGATACTGACAAGAGAATTCCTCGTTGGCCATGGCCAAGGTCTCGCCCTTTTCGTTGTAGAGAATCGTCCGCGAGCTGGTGGTGCCCTGGTCCAGGGCCATGATGATGTTCGCCATGTGACACCTCCTGTGTGATAGTAAACATATGGTTAATCCCCCCTCTGATCCCACTGTAAAGCAATGGGAAGGCGAGATCTCTGAGTTTTTGATGAAAAGCGCCTACGTCAGCAGGTACTCCTTGGCCAGGTTGTCGTAAGCGGCCACCTGCTCCGCCTCCCAAGCGCCGTCATACCCCAGCTCTTCGGCCATGAGCCGAGCCACCTCGGGCGCCATGTCGATGCTGGCCCTAGCGTCCAAAAGCAGGGCTCGGCTACGTCGGGCCAGGAAATCCTCCACCGTTCGGGCCATCTCTTCGCGCACGGACCATATGACTTCGGCCTTGATGTAGGGCAGATTTTGGTGGAGTTTTTCACTCATGGATGGAACGGCTTTGACAATCTTCTTGATGTGAATGGCATCGGAACCGTAATAGTGGAGCGGATCTTTCTTGTCGGTGTGTTTCAACCACCCGTGGATTCGGAGATTCTTGGTCACGCACTCCCGCTCGTCAAGGCCGGCCACCAGTAGAGCTTGGTTGACGGTATCCTCGGCCATCTTCCGGTAGGTGGTCCATTTGCCGCCGGTAATGGTCACCAGGCCGGACTCGGAGATCACCAGGTAGTGATCCCGAGAGATGGCGGCGGTGCTTTCGCCCTCTCCGGCTTTGACCAGGGGACGTAAGCCGGCGAAGGCGCTCTTTACGTCCGCCCGGGTAGGATCTTTGGCCATGTAGATGGCGGCGTGATCGAGGATGAACTTGATCTCTTCCTCTAAAGGCCGGGGTTCCAAGCTCGTATCCGGCACCGGCGTGTCAGTGGTGCCTACCACCACCTTGTTGTGCCAGGGCACGGCAAACAGCACCCGGCCGTCAGCTGTCTGGGGCACCATGATCGCGGAATCCCCGGGAAGAAACTCCTGGTCTAGAATCAGGTGAACCCCTTGGCTGGGGGCAATTATCGGTTTGGCCTGGGGGTTTTCCATTTTGAGGATGGCGTCGGTGAAAACGCCGGTGGCGTTGACCACCACTCGGCCGTGAATCTCGTATTCGTGCCCGCTTTCCATGTCCCTGGCGGTGACGCCGTCGATCATTTCACCGGCCCGGGTGAAGCCGGTCACCTTCATGTAATTGACCGGCACGCCGCCGTTCTCGACCATGGTCTGGGCCAGGTTAATAGCCAGACGAGAGTCGTCGAACTGGCCGTCGAAGTAGACCACGCCGCCCCGGAGCCCTTTGGGCTCCAAAGTGGGAATCCGCTTCAGGGTCTCTTTCTTGGAGAGGTGCTTGGAGGGGCCGAGGCCCAGCTTCCCGGCTAAAAGATCGTAAACTTTCATGCCCGCGCCGTAAAAGGGACCATCCCACCATTCATAGTTGGGGACGATGAAGGCCTGATGGCTAACCAGATGCGGGGCGTTGCGGATCAACAGGCCCCGCTCATGAAGCGCCTCGAGCACTAAGGAGATGTTGCCCTGGCGCAAATACCGCACCCCGCCGTGTACCAGCTTAGTGGATCGACTCGAGGTCCCTTTGGAAAAATCGTGCTGTTCCAGCAGCAGGGTCTTGTACCCTCTCGACGCGGCATCCACCCCGACACCCAAGCCAGTAGCCCCGCCGCCGATGATGATGAAATCCCAGTAGTCTTCAAATTCTTTCAAGATTTCAATCATGTCGTTGCGATCCATAGAGTACTCCAGTCTGTTTTCTTGGTTGACTCAAATTGACGCGGATTAGACGTGGTTGGAGACCCCGTTTTTTTCTGATAGCCCTTAATCTGGTTGTTAATGTAATGATCAACCGATGTGAGGGTTACCCCAATGAACCTCTTACATGCAAGGCCTCTACTTCACCTTCAGAAATCAGCCGGTAGACGGTTTTTTGGGAGCACTAAAAAATTGCGGCAATCCACTCAAGCCAAAATATTTTCATTAAAGGCATCTCCAAGGTGGATCACTGTGCGATTTTATCCTCGAGCGCAGTGACGTCCAACACCCTTTGCCTGCCCTCCGGCTTTGGAATATAGCTCCTTTTCACCGGTTTGGCTCAATAAGCACCGCGTTGCAGTCGGCCCGACAGATCCAAAAGGTTTTCTTCACGTTTTTGGCCATAGCTCGCCCAGCTTTCACCGTCGATCCCAGGCGCTACTCTGCGCTCAAAACTGTAGTAGGCCTTCCTGAGGCGGTCAACAGTATAATCGTGATGCCACAGCGCGGTCATCGCCAACCATGATGGTTTTCAGGATGTAAAAAATCGAGGTTATTGACGGTGTTGTGCGGCCTCAATGGTCGTATTTTGCAACAGTCATATTCGATGTGCAGAGGGCTATGCTCGATCCGCGCTGCCGAGTACGCTGATGTTCTTGTGTTTGACCATTTTTACGAGTTCATCCCGTGCCGGCCCCAGATACTTTCTGGGATCGAACTCGGCCGGATTTTCCGCGAAAATTCTTCGGATGACAGCCGTCATGGCCAACCGCCCGTCACTGTCGATGTTGATCTTGCACACCGCCGAGCGTGCCGCCCGGCGCAGCTGTTCCGCCGGAATACCCACCGCACTTTCCAGTTTGCCTCCGCAGCGGTTGATCAACTCCACATGTTCTGGCGTTACCGAAGAGGCGCCATGCAGAACGATGGGATAGCCCGGAAGACGTTTTTCGATTTCTTCCAATATATCAAAGCGTAAAGAAGGGACTTCTTCGCCGGACTTGAGCTTGAACTTATAGGCGCCGTGGGACGTCCCGATGGAAATGGCCAGGCTGTCAACACCGGTTTTTCCCACAAATTCTTCAACCTCATCGGGTTTTGTGTAATGGGACACCTTGGATGAGACCTCGTCTTCGACACCGGCCAAAACCCCCAGCTCACCTTCGACAGTGACATCTCTTGCATGGGCGTAATCCACCACCGCTTTGGTAAACCGAACATTCTCATCGAAGCTGTGGTGCGACCCATCGAGCATGACGGAAGAAAAGCCGCTGTCGATACAGTCTTTGGCCAGCTCGAAACTGTCGCCATGGTCCAGGTGCAGGGCAATGGGAATCGGGCTGCCCATTTTTCTTGCCATGGCGACTGCACCCTTGACCATGTGGGGCAACAGGGTCGGATCGGCATATTTGCGGGCACTGCCGGAGACCTGCAGGATCACCGGAGATATCGATTCCACGCATCCGATCACAATGGCCTGAAGCTGTTCCATATTGTTAAAATTGTACGCCGGTACGGCGTAGCCGCCTTCCATGGCCTTCTTGAACATCTCGCGAGTGTTTACCAATCCAAGATCCTTATAGTGCATTGAAGTGACCATCATGTGCTCCTTTCAGAATCCCCCCTTGCTATGAATATAATCGGCCAGATCCACCACGCGGCAGGAATAGCCCCACTCGTTGTCATACCAGCAGACCACCTTGGCCATATTCCCGGTCAGCACCAAAGTGAATTCGGCATCGATGATCGAAGAGTAGGAATTGCCTTTAAAGTCGCTGGACACCAGCGGCTCCTCCGAATATTGCAGGATACCTTCCAGCTGACTTCCAGCCGCTTCTTTTAAGGTGGACCTCAACGTTTCCGTGTTTGTCTCCTTCTCCAGGATAGCGGTAAAATCCACCACCGAGACCGTTGGGGTGGGGACCCTCAGAGAGTATCCGTCGAAGCGGCCTTCCAGCTCCGGGATGACCAAGGCCAGGGCTTTTGCCGCACCAGTAGTGGTGGGAATGATGTTTTGGCCTGCCGCCCTGGCCCTGCGGGGGTCTTTGTGGGGCAAATCGAGGATCCGCTGGTCGTTGGTGTAGGAGTGTACAGTGGTCATTAGACCCTTGACGATGCCAAAGCGTTCGTGGATGACCTTTACCGGTGGGGCCAGGCAGGTGGTCGTGCAGGAAGCGTTGGAGACAATGCGGTGGCCTTGCGGGTCATAGTCTTGGTGGTTCACGCCCATGACGATAGTATGGTCGATTTCTTTGGCCGGCGCTGATATGATAACCTTCTTGGCTCCGGCTTCCAAATGGGCGGCGGCCTTGGGGCCGGTACGGAAAATACCCGTGGACTCAATGACGAGATCAACTCCCATTTCGTCCCAGGGGATGTTGGCCGGGTCCCGTTCGGCAAAGGACCGGATGGCTAAACCGTTTACCAGCAGGTCGTCCCCGCTGGTCTCCACTGTTCCGGGGAATGTGCCGTAATTGGTGTCGTGTTTGAAAAGGCGCGCATTGGTTTGAACGTCAAACAGATCGTTGATGGCCACAATCTGGAGTGTGTCCGGGTGACGCTCCATCGCAGCTTTGATGACCTGGCGACCGATCCTTCCAAATCCGTTAATTCCTATTTTCAGCATATTGCGTATCCTCCTTTCTAGTCTTCGTCTACGCGGTAGCGGTCAGCCACGAGCATCTCGAAATCGCTTCGCAGGGTCTCATGAAGACGGGCGTTCTCAAGGGCCAGCGCGCTCAGCCGTGCCATGGCCTCAAGAAAGCGCATCTCCTCTTCGTCAAAGGCCCGAACTTCGCCAGAATAGATCCTGAGCACTCCCACCGCCTTTCCCTCGGCGGTCAAAGGGGCTACCAGCACGGAGAAGATCCCCTCCTGCTGCGCCTTTTGCGGGTACTGCCAGCGGGGGTCAGACTGGGCGTTTTCTACATAAAGCGTTTTGCCCTCTAAGGCCTCGCGGTCTAATGCCGATGCTTCGATAAGAACCGGTCCTTTGCGGATGTAGCCCTCGCTTAACCCTGTGGAATTTCCCAGGATCAATTTGCGCCGCCTGCGGTCCACGATCCGGATGCTGCACGCCTTGACCTGCAGCGCCTTTACCGTCGATTCAACCACGTTTTTCATCACTTCATCATGGTCAAGAGACCCCACGATTTTCTCCAGTGCCTCATACAGCGCCTTAAAAAAGTCTCGTTCCTTTTTCATAGTATCTCCTTTCATGGCATACGCTTATCCAAGCGTCATAAACAGGTTTTCGCTAGGCGGCCTCGGTTTGAGCGTCCGCTAATTGTCCGTCGATCTCGGCCACCGGTTTTTTGACGATAAACAGCACGCCGGCGGTGACGATGGTGCCCACGGCAATGGCAAGAACGTAAAGCAACAGGTGGGTAACGGCGTTGGGAATCAGCAGAACGAAGATCCCCCCATGGGGCACGAGCAGATGCGCGCCGAACACCATGGACATGGCCCCGGTCACGGCCGCGCCGGCCATGATGCTGGGGATCACCCGAAAAGGATCGCGGGCCGCATAGGGAATCGCACCTTCGGTAATAAATGATATCCCCAGGACAAAGGCAGCCTTGCTGGCCTCGCGTTCGTCGGCGGTAAAACGGTTTTTAAACAGGGTCGCCGCCAGGGCCAGTCCCAGCGGAGGGACCATGCCGGCCGCCATGACCGCAGCCATGGGCGCATATATTTTGCTGGCCAATAGGCCCACGGAAAAGGTATAGGCCGCCTTGTTGACCGGCCCACCCATATCAAAGCCCATCATGGCCCCCAAGATGAGTCCCAGCAGCAGCGCGCTGCCTTGTTGCAGCCCCGCCAGCCATGCTTCGAGGCCGTTCATCGCCACCTTCACGGGAGGACCTATCACGAAGATCATCAGCAAACCGACGATCAGGGTTGAGACCAACGGTAAGATCAATACCGGCTTTAACCCCTGCAGATTCTCAGGCAGCTTGATTATATTGTTCAAGAACTGGGTCAGATACCCGGCGATAAAGCCGGCCACGATCCCGCCCAGAAAGCCGGCCCCGACTGTCGTCGCCAGCATGCCACCGATCAAACCGGGGGTGATGCCCGGCCGGTCGGCGATCGAATAAGCAATAAAGCCGGCCAGCACCGGTACGAACAGCGCAAAAGCGGTGGCGCCGCCAATCTGCATCAGGGCCCAACCGAAGGTGCCTTTGGCATCCCCGGCGTAAATGCCGCCGAAGGCAAACGCCAGGGCAATCAAAAGACCGCCGGCCACAACCACCGGCAGCATATAGGAGACCCCTGTCATCAGGTGTTTATAGGGGCCTGTTCGGGTGGTCGACTGCGCTTTTTTCAGCTGTTTGACCTTTCCAATGTAATCGGTTTTCTTGGGTTCAGGCAGGGCCAGGGCCGCTTCGATCGCGGCAACCCCATGGTGGAGGGCCTCCTTGGTGGAGGTTTCATGGAGCCGCTTGCCTGCAAATCGGAGGGTGTCCACATAGGCGTCGGCGGCAATGACAACCGCATCGGCCCGCTCGATCTCTTCCGGGGTCAGCACATTCTTGGCCCCCACCGATCCTTGTGTTTCCACCTTGATCTCGTGACCCAGCGCTTCAGCCGCCTTGCGCAGGGCCTCGGCGGCCATAAAGGTATGCGCAATTCCGGTGGGACACGAGGTGACTCCCACCAAGTGTTTGGGTCCACCCGCCGGCGCCTGTCCGGCCGCTGCCGGCTCCTCTTCGACAGGAGCAGCCGTCTCAGGCGCCTCTAATTCGGACAGAGCGTCTTCGATGACGGCCTTGGTTTTGCGAATCGCCTCGCTGGTGGTGACCGCCACCATGGGTTTGCCGGCAAAGCGTTTCACCTCCACATGGATATCAGAGCTGATGATGACAACATCGGCCGCGGCGATATCCGCTTCGGAAAGTGCACTTTTCACCCCTTCCGAGCCTTGGGTTTCGACTTTTATCTCATGGCCCATAACCGCAGCAGTTTTCTTCAAGGCCTCAGCCGCCATGATCGTATGGGCGATTCCGGTGGGGCATCCTGTGACCGCAATAATTTTTGCCATTTTGTCCTCCTTTATAAATTACCCCTTAATCGTATTAAGTTCTACTTGACCTTCGATCGATTCCAGCGATGTTGCCGTCGGTAGCCCGGCGCCGATGTGGGTGACGGCGATGACCGCAAAGGCCGTTGCCAGACGGGCGCATGCCTTTAAAGATCTGTTTTCGATCTTGCCGGCCACCATACCGCTGAGCATGGCATCTCCTGCACCAACGGTGCTTTTGACCTGCACCTGAGGGGGAATAGCCCTGATGACGCCATCTTTTTCGACAAACAGGGCGCCCTTTTCACCCATGGATACCACCACCGTTTGCACGCCCTGATCCAACAGTCGCCGGGCTGCGCCGATCACCTCCGTCTGGGTATCCAGGGATTGACCGCAGAACTCCTGTAACTCGTCGATATTGGGTTTGACCAGCGCAGGCACCGCAGTTACGGCCCGTCGAAACCCTTCACCACTGGCGTCCAGGGCCACCTGGCCGCCCTTTTGGGCGATGGCGGCAATCATCTCCCGGTAGATGTCAGCCGCAGTGCCGACCGGGATGCTGCCGGCGATCACAAACCAGCGGCATTCAGTGCTCAGTTCGTCTATGACTTTCATCAACAATTGCAGATCCATCGGCGTCGGCGTCTGACCTGGAAAGTTGATGTCGGTGGTCTCTTGATTGACGTCGTCGATGATTTTTATGCCGGTGCGGGTACTGCCGTCGATGCGCACGAATCGATCCGTTATCTTTTTCTGTTTGAAAAAGCGCTCAAACAGATGGGGATTTTCCTGCCCCAGAAAACCGGTGGCCGTCACTGGAAAACCGTAATCGGCTAGAAAAGCAGCCACGTTGACCCCTTTTCCGCCCGCATCGGAGCGGAAATCTTGCACCCGGTTGACGCGGCCGGCTTTAAAATTGGGGATGGCGACGGTCTGATCGATGGCCGAATTGAGGGTGATGGTAGCGATTTTTGCATTTGTTTTCATCTCCCAGCCTCCCATTAGGTTAGTGCCATTCCGTGGTTTCATGAAGGGCACTGATAAGTTCCCGATCCAGAAATGTGAAATTTTTCGGAAGTTCAAGGAAATCGGCGGCATTGCGCGGAGGCATACTTCTGTAAGCCGCACAAGCGATTCCGTCGATTGACGCCGAAATTGCGGAAAAAGGCCATTTATGGACGAAAACTAGGTTAAGGTTAGACGGCGAACCGCTGTGGCATTGCGGCAGGCCAGGGCTTTTTGGGCCAGTGATTTCGCATCGGACAGCGCGAGCTTGCGCAGTTGGGCCTTTACGGCGGCAACGCTGGGGATGCTCACGCTCAGTTCGCTGACCCCCAGGCCGGTCAGGATCACGGCACCTTTCGGATCCGCCGCCATGCCGCCGCATACGCCCACCCAGATACCGGCGGATTCAGCGGCCTTCACGGTGCGGTCAATCATGCGCAGCACGGCCGGGTGAAGGGCGTCGGCCTGCTTGGCCAGCATGGGAAGCAGGCGATCCATGGCCAGGGTGTACTGCGTCAAATCATTGGTACCGATGGAAAAGAAATCGACCTCTTTGGCCAACTCCTCGGCCATTGCCACCGCCGAGGGAACCTCGATCATGATGCCGAAGGGCACCTCGGGTGTGCCCAGTTCCTGGCGCACCTGCTCGGCCATATCCTTGGCGGCATCAAGGTCTTCCAAGGTAGAGATCATGGGGAACATGATTTTCAAGGGCCCATGCTGGGCGGCACGGTAGATGGCGCGCAGCTGCGGTTGGAAAAGCTCGGGTCTGGCCAAGCATAGGCGGATGCCGCGAATGCCCATAAAGGAAGCATCTTCGGGCGGCAGATGCAAGTAGGGAACATTTTTATCCCCACCGATGTCCAGGGTGCGGATGATGAGCGGCAGACCGCCCAGGGCTTTCACCATTTGGCTGTAGGCCCGGTATTGCTCATCTTCAGTCGGGGGTTCGGATCGGTCTAAAAAAAGAAATTCCGTCCGCAGCAATCCCACACCTTCTGCACCGCCATTGACCGCTTGTTCGGCCTCGGCCGCGTTGGCGATATTGGCCACCACCTCGATGCGATGGCCGTCGATGGTGATGGCCGGCTCAAAGCGGGTGCGGTGTTCGGCGTCCCGTTGGTCTGCCAATGTGGCTTGAACCTTTTGTGCTGACCGAACATCCGCATCGTCCGGCTCGATATAAAGGTTCCCGCCGGTGCCGTCCAGAATCACCTGGGCGCCATCGCTTTGCTTGAGCAGTGCCGGGCCAGCCCCGACGATGGCCGGGATGCCCAGCGAGCGTGCGATGATGGCCGTATGGGAAGTAGGACCGCCGGACGCCGTGCAAAACCCCAATATTCTGCCCGGATCCAGATTGGCGGTGTCCGAGGGCGTCAAGTCTTCGGCCACCAGAATCACCGGTTTTTGAGGTACAAACCGTTTGTCATCGACCACCTGGGCCAGGTGACGCAACACCCGGGTGCCCACATCGCCCAAATCCACTGCCCGGCCCGAAAGGACCGGGTCATCCAGTTTGGCCATGTCCTTCACCCGCTCTTCGATGACCTTCTGCCAGGACCACCCGGCGCTATGCCCTTTGCGGATGTGGCCGAGTGTCTCATCAATCATCCCGGCATCGTTGAGAAATTCGATATGTGCCCTGAAAATGGCGGCCTTGCCGGCTCCCGAGCGTGTTTTGACCTCCCGATAGATTTGATCCAATTCACTCTGGGCCGTGGCAATGGCCTCTTGCAGGTGTTTTTCTTCTGCGGCCGGATCCTTGGCCGTGGAGGCCACCACGATTTTGCGCTGTCGAAAGTGGCATAATGGGCCAATGGCCAGACCCGGCGACGCACTCAGACCCTGGACGGTTTGGGTGGCCACGGCGGGTGTCCAGCCATGGGCGGCTTCGGCCGAAAGAGCTTCTGCAGCCTGCTCCTCTTCATCCTCCAGACCGGAGAGAATCGCGGTCTGCAGTGCCGCTAGCGCTGCATCCGCATCTTCGCCTTGGACCATGATGCGCAGTGCCGCGTTCTTGCCTGCCCCCAATTTCAACAATGATACAAGGCTTTTACCGTCGGCGACGCTATCTTTGTGGCGTACGTGGACGGTGGCTTTGAACTGTTTGGCCAGATCCACAAAGGCCGTTGCCGGCCGAGCGTGCAGGCCGTGGGACCCCTGCACCGTGACGTCGACGAAATTGTCAAAGTCGTCCAAAACAGCGGCCGGCGAGGCGGCCGCCCGGGAGGCGTCTCTCTGGCGCGTCAAGCATGCAAAGATGTCTTCGGCATTTTCGGTTGTCGAGAGCCGTTGGACAAGTTTTTCGTCGTCCAGTACGTGGGTCAGGTTTGTCAATATCTCGATGTGCTCGTCCGACCGGGCCGCAATCCCCACCACCAAGTAGACGGTTTCGCCTGGGTTCCATTCGACTCCCGAAGGTATTTGAGTGACCGCGATGCCTGTGCGCAGGATCAATTCGCGATCCTTGGGAAGCCCGTGGGGAATTGCGATACCATTGCCCAGAAACGTATTGGCCACCTTTTCTCGACCGAGCATGCTGTCGATGTAACCGGGTTTGATATGCCCGCTTTCCACTAACAGCTTACCTACCTTGCGGATGGCATCGGTCTTGCTGTCCGCAAGGGTATTTAATTGAACGTTGCTGCTTTCCAACTTCATCATGATGGGGCTCCTTTCAGATTTTCATAAAGGATTTGAGAAAGGCAAAATTGTTTTGTAATCGTTTACAAATATTTGTAAAGGATTACAAAAAGCTTGTCAACAAAAAAATAAATTTTTTTCCGCAAATGCACTTAAATGATACCGTAAAATTATAAAATATTGATATTATATAATTAATATTTTAATACTTTCCACTATGATTCCATTGATCGTAGGGCGATATGTCAGTAACGCATTACATAATGTTCAGATTCGGCCTAAATCCATAATTGCAAAAGTTCATGAAATGAGAATCATTTTTATAGACCATCCAAAATCAAATAACCGTATATTTATAATTATATTAATATTTTTAAATGAATATGAGATTTCATCAATAAGATGTGCCATTGATCATCGTGCAAGCCGTGGTGAAAATATCGACGGAAATATCCGGGCTTGACAATTTAAATGTTAACGTTTACATATCTTATCTGCAGTTGGCATTCAAAATTAATAACCTTACTTGTAACTGTAAAAGAGGCGCTAAAGAGAATGGTCAGCATTAAAGACGTAGCTGAAGCAGCCGGTGTATCCACCGCAACGATTTCTCGGGTATTGGCCGATAAACCCCATGTGCGGCCGGAAGTTCGGGATCACGTGCTGGCAGTGGTGCAAGAATTGAATTACAGGCCGAATCGCGTCGCCCGCAGTCTGCGCGCTCAGAGGTCAAACATCATCGGATTGATCGTCTCCGATATCCAAAACCCTTTTTTCACCCTGATCAGCCGTGCGGTCGAAGACACTGCGTACGCGCAAGGGATGAGTATATTTCTTTGCAATACCGATGAAGATCCGGCGAAAGAGGCCATGTATTTAAAACTGATGCGGGATGAGCGGGTTTCAGGAATCATCTTGTCTCCAACGCTAAAAACAACCAATAATTTTATCGATATCACCGACTCTCACCTGCCAGTCGCCGTGATCGACCGGCGTGTCCGCGGGGTCGAAATCGACACTGTTCAGGTAGATAATGTTGAATCGGCGTATAAGATAGTCGATCACCTGATCGGCCATGGCCATCACCGCATCGGGGCGATATTTGGCGTCGGCAGCACCACCGGACGGGAACGGCGTGAAGGATATTTAAAAGCACTGGAGGACCACGGCATCAGGCCCTCGGATGAACTGGTCCTTTTCGTAGAAGCACGGGAGGCGGAAGGCTACAAGGCCACACGGGAACTATTAAAATTGTCGGAGGTGCCGGATGCCATATTCACGAGCAATGGACTTCTATCAGCCGGTGCTTTCAGGGCTTTGCGCGAGAGTTCGCTGAAGATGCCTGAGGAAATCGCATTTGCAACTTTCGATGAAACCCCTTGGTCTACTCTGGTCGACCCACCTTTCACGGTTATCGAGCAACCCACTTATGAAATCGGCCGCACCGCCATCGAATTACTGGTCAACCGAATTCAAGACCCGAATCGCTCAACTCGAGAGGTTACGCTGAAGGGCAGATTAATCGTCCGTCAGTCTTGTGGCTGTCAGAAATAAAAAGTCACTCAACTTGCTCTAAGTCGGAATCTTTTTTACTGGAATTCCATTGCCTTGACAAACCACTTGAAATTTCATACTTTCTAATTAAAACGATCTTTGAAAAAGCCAATCAGGCTTTTTTGCCTCAACACTCGATTCCCTTCCCTTGCTGCTTTGAGCTTTCAACTCTGAGCTTACTTATGGGGGCGAAACGGCTTCGACGGGGACAAAGAAGCTCAGGCTGCATACCGAGCATCCTGCCAGCTCGTAAATCCGGTGGGGCTTTAAACATAATCGCAGACGATTATGCCTATGCCGTAGCTGCTTAAGCTACCGTCCTGCCGGGCTACTCCTGCGGGTCCGGTAAGGGCGTCGACTAGCGGGATAGCCGATTCTGGATGCCTGTACCAGATGAGGCGAAATTTTCACAGGCTGGCTTTCGTGGATATCCCGGCCTGAAGGAGATCCTGAAAGCAAGATTCAAAATTCAGGACAAGTATGTAGATGTCTGAGTGGAATGTTTTCGGACGCGGGTTCGACTCCCGCCGCCTCCACCAATTTATTCAATAAATTTCAAAATCTTATATTTTTCACCACCCTTAGAACCGTTTAGTAGAGGGAGAGTAGAACCCAGCCTCTTGTTTGTAAGCATGACTTCAAGCGCCCTTCCCTGCCGGTTTTGGAAATACCGTTCAAACGCTTCGGACGTATGACCTGTTTCATCTTTTATTTGCTCCAGCGTGCAGATCCGGCCAAGCGCCGTTACTGTCGAATGACGGGTACCTTCGGTATAGGATCCACGCCATCGATGATAAGGTTGCTGATGACAACGATCCTGGTCAGGATACGGGAATTCGTTTTGCAGAATCGGCGGGTCGCAGGGTCGCCACTGGCACGCCGTTCTTGGTGATCATAATTTTCTCACCCTTGGCGACTATCATCGCGCAGGTATGCGTCATTTTAGCACCCTTCCTCTCTTGACCGCCGCGTATCCCAGCCCAATGTTTCGACATTATAATCTTTATTCGAAAGGCAGAGGAACTCTATGACGACCAGCAGCAGACAAAACCCTCCGAATGCCGGGTGGAAATTCGATAACACCTACGCACAGTTGCCGGAAGCTTTCTATGTCCGGCTGAATCCAGTACCGGTGCGCACGCCGAAACTCGTGGTCTTCAACGAGGCACTGGCGACGTTTTTGGGGCTGAACATTGATGCCCTAAAAGGCGAAGAGGGCGCCGCCGTTTTCTCGGGCAACAGGATCCCCGAGGGGGCCGAGCCTCTCGCACAGGCCTATGCGGGACATCAATTCGGCTCTTTCACCATGCTGGGAGATGGGCGGGCAATATTGCTGGGCGAGCAGGTGACACCGAAAGGTGAGCGCTTCGACATCCAGTACAAAGGATCCGGCAAAACCCCGTTTTCGCGGAATGGGGACGGACGGGCGGCCCTGGGGCCGATGCTTCGGGAGTATATCATCAGCGAGGCCCTGTACGCCCTGGACATACCGACGACCCGCAGCCTTGCAGTGGTGACCACGGGTGAACCGGTGTTCCGTGAAACCACCCTGCAGGGGGCGATTCTCACCCGCACGGCGGCCAGCCATATCCGCGTGGGCACTTTCGAGTACGCGGCGGCGAGGGGCAAACCCAACGAGATCCGGACGCTGGCCGATTACACCATCCGTCGCCACTATCCTGAACTGACCGCGGACGGGAATCCGTATATCGCCCTGCTTGGGGCCGTCATGGAGCGGCAGGCGTCCCTGGTGGCCCGCTGGCTGCTGGTCGGCTTCATCCACGGCGTGATGAACACGGACAACATGGCCCTTAGCGGTGAAACCATCGACTACGGCCCCTGCGCGTTCATGGACGCCTACGATCCGAATACCGTCTTCAGTTCCATCGATCACAACGGCCGATACGCCTACGGCCGGCAGCCGCAGATCGCACAGTGGAATCTTGCCCGGTTTGCCGAGACGCTGTTGCCGCTAATTCACGAGGATCAGCAAGAGGCCGTATCGATGGCAAAAGAGGCCATCTCTGGATTTTCAGACACCTTCCGTCATTACTGGCTGGCGGGCATGCGGGCCAAACTGGGACTGTTGAACCAGGAAGTAGCTGACGGCGTCCTGGTGGAGAACCTGCTCGATTGCATGCACCGACACGGGGCGGATTTCACCAACACCTTCCGCGATCTGGCATCCGGTTCATCGCCGGAGACCTCCATGTTCCGGGCCCCGGATTTTAAACAGTGGTTCGAACGCTGGCAGGCCCGGTTAAAACGGCAACCCGATTCCTGGGAAACATCCCGCCGTCGCATGAACACCTACAACCCGGCGGTCATCCCCCGCAACCACCGGGTGGAAGAAGCCTTGGAGGCGGCGGTGGAGCGGGCCGATTTTACGGCCATGGAAAAACTGCTGGGTTTTCTTTCTCAGCCTTACCGGGATCCGCCGGAAAAGGCCGGCTATCACCTGCCACCGCCCCCCTCGGCGCAGCCCTACCGAACCTTTTGTGGGACGTGAGCCCATCGGCGGTGGCCACTCTCTTCTGCTGTTATTGGGTGACCTCTTTTTCGGGCACCAATTCGATAGCCCGGATGTTTTCCGGTCGTCCGGGCTTTACACTATAGGTTTTTAAACCTGGTTCAAATCCTTCTGCGGTGATTTTGACTTCATACTCTCCGGCCGGTAACCCGAAAAAATGAAAATAGTTATTAGTACAAAAATCAGTACTTGAGAGAAAGTCATCATAGTGATTCAGATTCTCGCCTCCCGCAGGATGGAGGATTCTCTCAACACTGGCGCCCTTCAGCGTAACCGTCTGTATGGTCACCTCTCTGCTTCCTGGCAAGTATTGTTCTGCCGGCATACCGGCCGGGCGATCTTCAGCGTCCTGGGCCGCGGCGACATGCCCGTAGATCATGCCATCCGGCGTAAGCGAAAATTTTAGTCTTTGTGTGCCATTGCTCTCGATGGTGACCGGCACATGATGTTTATCAGGCTTGACTGCAGAAGCCATTAGACTGGCGGTATAGTCGCCGATCGGAAAAGGCCCGATGAGCCGGCCGCTGTCTTCCGGGCTGAGATGAATCTCGGTTGCCGCTGCCCCATGGCCATCGGGAAGCAGCACGAGTATAACCCGGGGCCAGCTGCCATCCAGCGGATAATCATAGGTGAAATCAATTTTAATATAACCGCCGGCAATCTGATTTACCCGAGTATCACTGTCAAAGGCATTGATAATGGCATTGTACTGGGCCAGTACGGCTGGACTCGATAGGATGCTCGCATGGTCCTCATTAAAGACATAGTTCATTTTTGCCTCGGCCTGGGGCCGCAAGTCCATTAAGCTGGCTAAAGTAATGGTGCCGTCATTGTTTGACCTGAACGGGTTCCGGCTGCCCCGGTGACCGGTAAACATGTAGAAACTTACCGTGGGGGGCAGTTTTTCCCTGTAGAGGGATTGAAGAAAATTCCCCTCCGGCTGCATATCGATCCAGCTGGGTATCACCGCCGGTGACTGTTTAACGCCATATTCGGCCATCCGGTCGCCGCCCCACGGCGTTGCGAGGGCAATAAAAAGTTTTACGTAAGGCGTGTAGCGGCCGTAATCCATAATGAAAGATCGTGCTACCAGGCCGCCCATGCTGTGAGCGGTTATAAACAACGTATCGAACTTATATTTAATCTGGAGATTATAAAGTTTCCAAAACAACAAATAGGACATGCCTTTGAGGCGTGAGCCGGTCGGATAATAAAACAGCCAGGGTTGAAAACGTTTCCGGTCCAGGTGGTTGATAAAACATTCCCACCCCTTAGGCGTTCCGGCCGCACCATGGATAAACAGAATGGGGATTTTTTCCGGGTCGTATTTTTCCAGGAAGTAAATATTGCCGCCGATTGTCTTAAAGAAATCATGTGGCTCCCAGAATCCCTTGCTGCCATTTTCTGCGGAAAAGCGTTCATCATTCAGCGCCACCACTGCGCCAGCCTGCCGGCTGTGAAGTGTTCGGGGCTTGTCCGGCGAGATTTCGAAGCCACGGGGCAAATCAATCGGGCTGCCTTTTTCCGCTATCCCGAAATTTATTTCCAGAACCACCCCGCCGGCTGGAGCGGCAACCAGCTTGGGTTTGCCATACTGGCCGGCCGGCTCACCGGCATCATAGACCAGGTTGCTGTTTTGATCCCAATACGCACACACATAATAGTTTCCGGCGGCAACCATGAGCTCATACTCACCAGCCTCGTGCAAAACCGTGTAATGGGCGATTTTCCTCTCACCGTCTTTCAGTGAATAGGCCGCAACTACGATTACGCCTTTTCCCGCGACAGCGGATGCAACCTGTCCAACTAAAACCGTGGATGCCAGGCTTTCACTTACCTCCTCTTTCAACTTTAGCATGGCGCAGCCAGCGGTGATAACCGATAGTATCGCTAACAGAGCTCCCACTTTCTGCAAACTCGACACTACCCGGAAACTATGGTCATACATTGCCATGTTTAAAAGCTGCATTATGCGGTCATGAATTCGAATCGTATCATCGAACGGTATCATTCCGAGTAGCCTGGATACGGGAATTTGGCAATCAGTTGGATCAGTGATCCGCAGAAGCGCATTTCGGTCTACATATATCTTTTTAATTTGGCCATCTCGATCTGGTAGCATTTTGAACACAAACCATGAGAAAAATCCACATCCCACTGTTTTTTGAAATAGACCTCGATTCGAGACCAGGATTCCTTTTCGTCTTGAACTTGGCGGCAGACAGAACAAATAGGAATCATTCTTTTGAGTTCGGCTATAATGTTGAGGTCCTCAATCACCAGTAATACATGCGGCCTGTCCCGATAACGAAAAGGGGAACAGGTAATCAGTGCGTAAAGCTCGGTCTTGTGTCCATCCCGAATGATATCTAATTTTGTTCGACGGCGCAAAATACGGTCTCCCTTGAAAGCCT
>JARROL010000005.1:0-21648 GCA_037383965.1 Desulfobacterales bacterium
TCGGAGTGAAACGGGTGCCAAAAAATCCGCAGAATGATACAGACGGCTGCCGGATCGAAATAAGGTCCCGCGAAGTGGGGGAAACGGCCATCGGTTTGAAGGAGAACAACTCGGATTTGCGGCGACGCAACGCGTACCTGACGGCGCTGCACGAAACCGCCATAGGCTTGCTCGACCTGCTCGACAAGGAAGAGCTGCTGGAGACCATACTTTACCGGGCGGCACTTCTGAGCGGCACGAGACACGGTTACATCTACCTGATCGATCCGGACGGTGCCAGTTTGCAAATGCAGCTCGGAATGGGTTTTTTCAAGGGCCAGCTCGGTCGACGGGTCAAACTCGGCGAAGGTATGGGCGGTAAGGTCTGGCAAGTCGAAAAGCCGATCGTCGTAGACGACTACCAGCGTTGGCCCAGCCGTCTGCCTGACAGCAGTCTCGATCCCTTGGGACCGGTGGTGGGGATTCCGCTGAAATCGGAGAAGGGTGTGCTGGGCGTCATCGGTTTGGCGCGGGTGGAAAAAGGCAAACGATTCGGGGAGGAAGATGTCACGATCCTGGGCCGGTTCGCTGAGTTGGCCCTGCTGGCGCTCGAAAAGGCCCAGTTGATTACCGATGCCCGCCGCGAATTGAAAGAGAGAGTTGAGGCCGAGGCCATTCTGCGACACAGCGAGCAGTTGTACCGCTCCTTACTGGAGTCTTCACCCGATCCGGTGGTGGTCTACGACATCGAAGGCCGGGCCACCCATGTCAACCCGGCCTTCGAGCGCACCTTCGGATTTGCGCGCGAAGAGCTGCTGGGAAGGCAGATCGCATTCGTGCCCGAGGAGAATTTACCGGAAACAAGGGCTGCCATAGAGAGCATGCTGAGCGGCAACACCATCCAGCTGTTCGAAACAAAGCGGTTGACCAAGACCGGTCGTGTGCTGGATGTCCAGATAAGCTCGCGGCTCTATAACGACCGCGACGGCAGACCGGCCGGAAACATCGTGATTCTCCGGGATATCAGTGCCGCCAAGAGGGTCGAGGAGGAATTGCGGCAGTACCACGACCAATTGGAGGAGCTGGTTGCCGGACGGACTGCCGAACTGGCCAAAACAAACGCACGGCTGGCCCGGGAAGTCGAAGATCGCAAACGGGTCGAGAAAAAACTGCGCAAGCGCGAAGTTGAGCTCAAAGCCCAGTCCCATCATTTGGCAGAGGTCAACACCGCACTCAAGGTCTTGTTGAAACAGCGTGACTTCGACAAAAAAGAATTGGCTGACAATGTTCTGTCCAACGTGAAAGAGCTGATCGGTCCCTACCTCGAGCGACTGAAAAAGAGTCGTCTGGGCACCGATCAGTCGACGCTCGTCAGCATCCTCGAATCGAATTTGAACAACATTATCTCCCCTTTTATCAATCAGTTCTCAGCACGGAACATCAATCTGACCCCCACCGAAATTCGGGTGGCCAACCTGGTCAAAGAAGGTAAAACCAATAAAGAGATTGCCGCCCTCCTGTGTCTTTCAAAAAACACCATCCTGTTTCACCGCTACAACATCCGCAAGAAGCTCGGGATAAAGAACAAGAAAATCAATCTGCAGGCTCATCTGACATCCTTCGAATAATAGTGGTTTTAACCAGCTATTATGCCGCTATATTATAAACTTGACAGTTCTGGAATATTCTGTATTTATAAGGAAAAACAAAATAGCTATTTTGTAGCTTCGATAGGCCCTCACTGACAGCCCCATTGGGGTGTCCGGTTTTCTGGTATTTCCGGATGTCTTTTCGAGATTGGCAACCATTTCCGATATAATGTCGGTTATTTTCGGATTATTTTTTACACTTGACCAAACAAAAGACATAATATAAAACGCTCTTTACGGAATGAATGCTATTCATGTATATGGGGTCAGCCGTTCAGAATTCAGGCGGGCTTGAATCAGGCATTACAAACGGATTACGAAACACCTCTACTGGGCGATATCATTGAGCGGGATCACCTTCAGCCTGAAACCGACCGGCACGAGATCATTGGTGCCGCTCGTCTGGATTAGAAAAAAAGGTCTGGAGAAAAGACCTTTTTTTGTTTTGACCGAGGCCTTTGCGCCTAATCGATACGGCTTTAGGCCAAGCGGAATCCCATGGATACTTTAAAGGTAGCGAATGTTACACTCTCCTTCGGCGGTCTTAACGCTCTGACCGATGTGAACTTGAACATCGAACCGGGGCTGATCACCTCGGTTATCGGCCCCAACGGGGCCGGTAAAACCAGCCTGCTGAACTGCATTTCCGGTTTTTACCACCCCAATGCGGGAGATATATTCTACGGCGAACACCGCCTGACCCGATCGTCTCCACACCAGGTGTCCAACCTCGGAATCGCCCGGGCGTTTCAAAATATCGAACTGTTTCGTGGGATGACCGTACTTGACAATTTGATGCTCGCCCGGCATCAGAATCTCAAATATAATTTTTTTCAAGCCCTCGTGTTCTTCGGCAAAGCGTCTCGCCAGGAAGCCGAAAACCGGCGTTTTGTAGAAGAAGTGATCGATTTTATGGAACTCGAGCCGTACCGCAAACGGACGGTCGGCAGTCTGGCCTACGGTATCCAAAAAAGGGTGGAGGTTGCGCGGGCGCTGACCCTCGGGCCGAAATTGCTGCTGCTCGATGAACCCATGGCCGGCATGAACGTCGAGGAAAAAGAAGACATCGTCCGCTTCATAATGGACATTCAGAAAGAGCGCCAGGCGACGATTGTGCTGGTCGAACATGATCTGGGGGTCGTGATGGACATTTCAGACTATGTCTATGTTCTCGATTTCGGCGAACTGATCGGAGCGGGAAAGCCGGAAGAGGTCGCCAAAGATTCAAAGGTCATCGAAGCCTATATCGGGGAAGATTGACAAAGAATGGAAGAGCACAAGGATATTCTTGACTTCACGATTCCTCAATTGCTGCGCTGGCGGGTCCAGCACTCGGGTGACAAAGTCGCCCTGCGGGAGAAGGACTTCGGTCGCTGGATCAGCTACACGTGGAAAGAATACTACGACTACGTCCGAAAAACAGCTGTCGGGCTCGAGAAAATCGGGTTGAAAAAGGATGATAAGCTGGCCATTATCTCCGACAACATACCCGAGGTGCTCGTTGTGGCCATTGCGGCGCAGGCCGTCGGCGGCATTTCTGCCGGGATCTACCAGTCGAGTCTGCCGGATGAAATCGCCGACATCCTCAACTACATGGACGTTTGCATGGTCTTTTGCGGTGACCAGGAACAGGTGGATAAACTCGTCGAGGTTCGCGAGCGGATCCCTAAGGTCAGGAAGGTGATTTACGAAGATCCGCGAGGCATGCGGGGATACCGTGCGGATGATTGGTTCATGCAGATCGACGACCTGTATGTGGTGGGTGAAGAAGTTCTCGAGGAAAATCCGGATCGCCTCGAGGAAATGATCGATCGAGGTCGACCGGACGACGTGTGTCATCTGTGTCAGACTTCCGGGACGACCGGGCTTCCCAAGGGTGCCATGATGACGCACCGCAATTACATCAATATGGGGGTGCAGATCACCAAAGTCGATAAACTCGATGAAGGCGACGAGTATGTGTCGTTTCTGCCGTTTGCATGGATCGGCGAACAGATGAATTCCTTCGGTGTGGCCATGGCCACCGGTATAACGGTCAATTTTCCCGAGTCGGTCGAAACAGCCATGGAAGATTTAAAGGAAATCGGTCCGCAGTTCATATTCGGTGCCCCCCGGTACTATGAGATGCTGCGGTCTCAGATATGGCTGAAGATCGACGATTCTTACTGGCTGAATCGGCGATTTTACGAATATTTCATGAAAGTCGGCGAACGTGCCGCGGTATACCGAATGTCCGGAAAGAAGATGCCCTTGGCGCTCCGGGTCAAATCCTGGTTAGGCAACATCATGGTTTTTCTACCGCTGACCAATCAGATCGGTATGCTGCGGCTCCGCAGAGCTTACACCGGCGGGGCGGCCCTCGGCCCGGATCTGTTCACATTTTACCAGGCCATTGGGGTCAACCTGAAGCAGATATATGGTCAGACGGAAATTACCGGCATTGCCTATATGCATCGCGATGGCGACGTGCGTCCGGATACGGTAGGGATTCCCCTGCCGGGAACCGAATGCAAAATATCCGACGAAGGTGAAATTCTATCCCGATCCCCGTCTGTAACAGCCGGCTATTACAAGCTGGATGACAAGACCGAAGAGTTGCTCGCGGGTGGCTGGCTGCATTCCGGAGACGCCGGTTTCATCGACAAGGACGGCCATCTGGTGGTGATCGACCGGCTTTCGGATGTCATGCACAACAAAGCCGGTGAAATGTTCAGCCCGATGTTTCTGGAAAACAAGCTCAAATTCAGTCCATATGTCAAAGAGGCGGTTATCTTCGGAGATCAAAAGGAGTATATTGCCGCCCTGATCAATATCGATCCGATCGTGGTCGGCAAATGGGCCGAGGATCGCGGGATATCCTTCACCACTTTCATGGATCTTTCCGCCAGACCGGAAGTGGCCGATCTGATGCTAAAGCAAGTGGTCGAATTCAATCAGACGATAGAAAAAGAACATTTCAGGATTCACCGCTTTGCTATTCTCTATAAGCTGCTGGATGTCGATGATAACGAATTGACCAAGACCGGCAAGATCCGCCGTAAGTTCATCCGGGAAAAGTACGATGACCTCTATACGGCACTTTACGATCCCAGTATCAGCGAGAAGAAGGTGGAAGCCTTTTTTCAGTATCAGGACGGTCAGACAACGACGGTTCAAACAACGCTTAAGTTCTATACCATGAAATAGAGGTGACATGAGCTATTTCCTGCAATTGGTCGTCAGCGGCATCGTCGTCGGTTCGATCTACGCGCTGTCCGCGTTGGGATTCGTGCTGATTTACAAGTCGAGCCGTGTCTTGAACATTGCCCACGGGCAGCTCATCGCCACGGGAGCATTCATAACTTACGCGCTCGCCGTGTGGGCCGGAGTCCCCATTGCACTGGCCTTCTTCCTGAGCCTGATCATCACGTTTTTCATTGCCATGAGTGTGGAGCGCGTGTTCCTGCGCCGCCTGATCGGAGAGCCGATCATCTCGGTCATCATGGTGACCATCGGCCTGATGTCCATCCTTGACGGCTTGATTTACCTGACCCCATTTGGAACGCTCAACTTCTCGTTCCCCGAATTTCTGCCGACAACCCCAATCAGTTTGGGCGGTGTTTCCATCAGCTGGACCCAACTGGTGGGGGTGATTATAACGACCATTCTTATCGGTGGTTTCTCCTGGTTTTTCAGAAAGTCGACCCTGGGGATTTCCATGCGGGCGGTTTCAGATGACCAGCTGGCGTCCATGTCCATCGGCATCTCTATTCCACGGGTATTCGGTCTTGCCTGGGCGGCGGCTGGTTTCAGCGCGGCGGCGGCAGGGGCCATTATCGGAAACATTACCGGGCTGAACTTTGAAACCCTGCAAGCTTTCGGCATCACCGTGTTTCCAGTCGTCATTCTCGGTGGACTCGATTCGATTATCGGCGCCGTGGTGGCGGGGATCATCATGGGTCTCATTCAACAGTTCGCCGCCGGTTACCTTGACGGTCACTGGGGACTGAACGGCACGGCAAACCTGCTGCCGTACATCATTCTGCTGGTCATTTTACTCTTCAAACCGCACGGATTGTTCGGAATCCACGAAATTGAACGGGTGTAGATCATGGCTGTAAACCGTTGGCTGGCAACCGGCAACTACTTCACGACGTACACGGAAGAGCAGCGCATCTTCCAGACCAACATCGACCGTACGGTATTCATTGCCTTCCTGATGGTTGTTTTTTCCTGGCCTTTGTTCTTCGAAGTCAGCAACAAGTACATGCTGGTCGTCGACAATATTCTGATCGCTATCATTGCGGTGCTCGGTTTGAACCTGCTGACCGGATTCGCCGGTCTGATTTCCATCGGGCATGCCGCCTTCGTCGGCGTCGGTGCCTATGCCTTGGCGTCTTTCTCCCGTGTTCTCGGTGATTCGCATGTGCTCATCACTCACGCCTGGCCGTTGATGCTTCTTATATCCGGGGGTGTCGGCGCCGTCATCGGCGCTTTTGTCGGCTTACCGGCCCTGAGGCTCAAACACCTCTATCTGGCGATCGCCACGCTCTCATTCCAGATGATTTTTCTGTGGATCATCAATTTCTCGACTTTCTTCAACCAGGGGCAAACGATTTTCATCGGGCGGGCCTATTGGATTACCGGGCGGGTGGCACGAGACGACCACTACCTTTTCTGGTACTATGTCATGCTGGTGATTGTTGTCATGTGCGGCTTCGGAGTCCGCAACCTTATGCGCACCCGCTATGGTCGCTGTCTGGTTGCCGTGCGCGACAACGACCGAGCGGCCGACGCCATGGGGATGCATCCCGGACTGACCAAGGTGTATGCCTTTGGCCTGGCCGGCTTCTTTGCCGGTGTGGCCGGCGCGCTGCATGCCTATCTTTTCCGCGGTGTCGGATTCGAGTCTTTCACCTTGGGACACTCTATTACGTATCTGGCCATGGCCATCGTCGGCGGCCTCGGAACCCTGGTCGGTTCATTTCTCGGCCCGACGGCCATCTACCTGCTCGATCTTAATGTCGAAAATGTGGCCGAGTACGCGGGCGCTATATTCTCAGAGACGATGAACCTCGCAACGGGACTTCGCCCGCTGACTTTTGGCTTGGTTATCGTTCTGTTTCTGATGTTCGAACCGCGTGGAATCGCCAACTGGTGGCGAATCTCACGATCCTATTTTAAACTGTGGCCGTTCCGATTTTAGGATGGCCGCACAACCGTCAGCCGATACTTATCGGCGGCGGTAGATTGGTGCGTTGAAGGACGATAGTAAATGCCAATTAACCACAATCAAAATGAATGGGAGGGAAAAATGAGTTACAAAAAATGGACCTGCTTCTCTGTCGTGTTGGCGGCTTTGTTTCTTATGGTCTGTGTCACGAGCGTTCAGGCCGCAAATACTTACAAGATCGCGTCGTCCCTTGCGATCACCGGCCCGACCTCCGATGCCGGAAACCCATATTCGAAAGGCGAGGAAGACTACATCCGCTACGTCAACGACGAAAAACTGTTGGGGGACGACAAGGTCGAGATCTTGATCCGGGACGATCAGTATAAGACCGATGTCACCAAACGGAATTTCGAAGAATTTCTGGATGAAGGCATCGTGCTCTACCTGAATTATTCCACCGGCAGCACGCTGGGATTGAAGCGGGATTTCGAAGAGGAGAAGATTGCGGTGATCCCGGCCTCTTTTCATCGCGGCAACCTGGAAAATTCCCATTACATCTTCCTGCCCATCGCATCCTACTCCGCCCAGGTTATCGGATTGGCCGAGTATGTGGCCAACCATCACAAGGACGGCAAGGCCAAAGTGGCGCTGTTTATTCACCCGTCGGCCTTCGGACGCGGCCCTGTGGAAGATCTTAAAAAGACCGTTGCGGATGGTTTGAACGTCGAGATCGTCGAAGTGGTCGAGCACGGCAAGGATTTGGACAATACCGCGACCCTGCAGCGTCTGAAAGACAAGGGCGTCCAGTATGTTATTTGCCACACCGTCCAGTCTCCCGTAGCGACCCTGCTCAACGACGCCCAGCGACTGGGTGTGACCGCCAAATCCTTCGGTGAGCCGGGAAAACTGACCTTCCTGGGCGCACACTACACCGGTGGCAACGACCTGATCGATCTGGCCGGATCGGCGGCAGAAGACTTTCACTGGACGACATCCTATAAACTGACCTCCGAACCGGGCCCCTGGACGGATCAGCAGTTGGCTTTGGCGAAACGCTACGGCCGCGACGACAAGACGGCCAATTCTCACAATTACACCAATGGCGTCATGGTGACCCAGATTACCGTTGAAGCCATGAAACGCGCCAAGGAAAAAGGCAAGAAAATTGACCGGGCAACGCTCTACGAGGAACTTCTGGCCATGAACGGCAATAATGCCTACACGCCGTTTACGACCGTCGGCCCGGTTACCTATTCTAAAACCGACAAGGAAGGCGTTGACACGCTGCAGCTCTACGCGGTTAAAGATGGCGTGTTCCGAGCGGTTGGTAAACCGTATGCCCCCGAGTATTACAAAAAGCTTAAATAACATTAGATGCGGTTAACGACTGACAGGCGGATTTTTACTGCCTGGTCGCAAAATGGAGGCTGGCTGGTTTCAAAAAACCGCCGGCCTTCATTGTCAACCGCTCGATTACTTGAATGTCCGGATGGCGGGCGGATCCGGTCGGAAGGTACGGTCGCATGAGATCGGCGGATAAAAACGGCAATCTTCTCGATGTAAACAACATCGAGGTGGTGTATCACGACATCATACAGGTCTTGCGGGGCGTCAGCCTCAGCGTGCCGGAAGGGGGCATCGTTGCGCTGCTCGGCACGAATGGTGCCGGCAAGACCACCACTTTGAGGGCAATCAGTGGGTTGCTCAAGCCGGAGAACGGATTCATCAAAGAAGGCCACATCCACTTCCGGGGTGTTGACATCACCAACCGTCTCGGCACCGAAGTGGTCCGGCAGGGGGCGGTCATGGTGCCTGAGGGACGCCGGGTTTTCAAGCATCTGACGGTGGAAGAAAACATTCGGGCCGGATCGATCACCCGCAAAGACGGTGCGGCATCGGTTCGAGCCGATCTTAAGCTGATGCGTGAGCATTTTCCGCGCCTGGCGCGGGTCTCCAACCGTTTGGCCGGTTACTGCTCGGGCGGCGAGCAGCAAATGATCGCGATTGCCCGGGCCCTTATGGCGCGTCCCCGAATGCTGATGCTCGACGAACCGTCGTTGGGTCTCGCCCCACTGCTGGTCAGGGAGATATTTGAAAACATCACACGCATCAACCAGGAGATGAAAACGACGATCCTGGTCGTCGAACAGAACGCCAAGGTTGCCTTAGAAGTATCTAACTACGCCTACATCATGGAATCCGGTAAAATTGTGCTGGAAGGGACCTCCAAGGAGCTGAAAAACAATCCGGATGTCAAAGAATTTTACATGGGCGTTACCCAGGGAGGGCGACGAAAGTCTTTCAAGGAAGTGAAATCGTACAAGCGACGAAAACGGTGGATGTAATTTTCTCCGGGTGATAGACGAAATAGGTTCGGCAAAAAATGAAAAAAAGGAGTACCGAATGAAGTTTCTGGTCGGTTATACCGGTTCCAAGGAATCCAAGGCCGCATTGGCCCTTGCCAGAGATTTTGCAAAGATTCACGGTGCCGAGGTCGTCGTGATGACATCGATGGAAGGGGGCACGGGAGAGTCGCTCGATGACATCGGCAAAGTCGAGTATGAACTGAAAGCCGCCGGCAAGTTCATCGAGGAGGCCGGGATCGCGTGTGAAACCCAGCACTTCGCGAGGGGGTTGACGCCGGGGGAAGATATCGTCAGATTCGCCGAAAATAACGACATCGACCATCTCTTCGTCGGCATCGAGAAGAAATCCAAAACCCGGAAGATGCTCCTAGGATCCACTGCTCAGTACATTATTCTCAAAGCACCGTGTCCGGTGACGACAACAAAATAATCGACTACCACCATACTCATTTCGGGGTGACCAAATTGGGTTTATACGATTTTACCTTTTATGACCTGATCAATCGCAATGCGCAGATCTTCGGAGACCTTCCAGCCTGGTACGAGGTCGATGAAGACCGCACGCTGTCCTTTAGGGAGGTCAAGGCGGCCGTCGACCGCCTGGCCCAGGGTTTGAGAAAGGCCGGTATCAAGAAGGGCGATCGCTTGGGGGTGCTCGGGAAAAACAGCACCGCGTTTTTTCTCCTCTACGGCGCCGCAGCGGGGCTGGGCGCCATCGTTTTACCGGTCAACTGGCGGCTGTCGGCCGAAGAGGTCTGCTTCAATCTCAATGACTGCACCCCATCGGCCCTCTTTGTGGATGCCGAATACCAGGATATGATCGCCGCTAACAAGACACGCCTGCCGAGCGTGACCGATTATTACAATCTTAAAACCGACGCCGGAGACTTCAGGCCGTTCAGTGTTCTTCTGGGGGACTCGGAAAAGTTCGACCCGACCATCGATCCGGTAGCAACGAACGATGGGTATGTCATCATCCACACCGCCGCCGTTGCCGGCCGACCCAGAGGCGCCCTGCTCAGCCACGGCAACATTTTATGCTCCGACATGCATTTAATTTATCTCTTCGGCACCACACAAAAGGATGTCCATTTAAATCTTCTGCCGCTTTTTCACATAGCCGGTTTGGTGATGGTTACCAGCTCCTTTCACGCCGGCGCCCTCAGCTTGAACATGAGTAAATTTGATGCTGCGCGGGCGGTCGAACTGATAGAGAGCCGCGGGGCCGGCATCATGTTTGACTTTTCACCCATTCTGGCCTCGATTCTGGATGAAGCCGAGAAAACCGGCCAGAAAATCGGTGCGCTGCGCGGCGTTCTCGGTCTGGACACACCGGAGACGATCGAAAGATACCAGAATATGACTGGCGGTACGTTCTACTGCATGTACGGACAGACGGAAACATCCTGTCTGGCCACCCTCGGCCGCTACAACGATCGTCCCGGTTCGGCCGGTAAGGTCATTCAACTGGCCGAGGTGTGTCTGGTGGACGAATACGATCGGTCGGTCGAAGCGGGACAGGTGGGCGAAATCGTCATGAAGGGTCCCATGGTCTTCAAAGGCTACTGGAACCTGCCCGATGAAAATGCCCACACCTTCCGGGACGGCTGGCATCACACCGGTGACTTGGGACGATTCGACGAGCAGGGCTTTCTGTGGTACGCTGGCCGCAGGGCCGAAAAGGAACTGATCAAGCCCGGCGGTGAAAACGTCTATCCGGCGGAAGTTGAAAAAGTCGTTCTGATGCACCCGGCGGTTGAAAAAACGGTTGTCTTCGGCATTCCGGATCCGAAATGGAAAGAAGCGATCAAGGCGGTTTGCCAACTGAAGCAAGGCGAGAACCTTGAATCCGCCGAATTGATTGAATTCGTCGGCCAGCGGATCGCCCGTTTCAAAAAACCCAGTTTTGTCGAGTTTACAGCAGAGCTGCCGATGCTGAAGGACGGCACTCCCGATCGTGCCAGAATCAAGGAACTGTTTGGGGGATCACAGAAGTAGGACTGGGGAAATCCCAGCCGCTCGTTCAGTTGCGTTAAAAACGAAGCGTAAAAGCTGAAAGCCCCGGGTTTTTTAAAGCCCGAGTGCGGTTTTCAGCTTTTTTATTCTCGATAGGGAACTCTTTCTCCCTTCAGTTGACTTCGGCGCTGATATTATATAGATACCTTGTAAACGTTCACAGGGCACCGCATCTGCTTTGTTGTCGGGCACTTGAAGTACAATAGTACGTCTGCGCGCCCGACGCCTTGCATCTGCTTGCCCCGTGAAATGCGAAGCCTATTTTACCGGGGCGGCACCCTGTAAACGCTTACAATTAGGTGGTTTGAAGCGCATCGGACTTTGCAACTCTGTGAACGGTCACGATACCTTTATAGCTAAATCACCCATTGAGTCAATGAGGAGTGCACCATGGTCAGAACGGAAATTTCGTTGTTTTTAAAAAATGCACCCGGGGAACTCGGCAAGTTGGCGACGCTGTTTTCGGAGGCGGGCATCAACATCGACGCTCTCACCATTCAGGATGCTTCGGCATACGTGCAGGAACTTTTCCGGGCCCGGGGAAAGTCGCTTCAGCGGATTGCTTCGGCCGCCAGCTACAATTCGATGCGCAAGGACTCGGCCGAATTCGCGCTAATCCGACTGCTGGTAGGCGACACCGATAAGGCAATCGATCTGTTGTCGAAGAACGAGTATGTTTTCGACATCATGCCGGTCATTGCGCTCGAGCTCGACAACCGTCCCGGAGAGTTGGCCAAAATTGCCAGCAAATTCGGCGAGGAGGGAGTCAACATCAACTATGTCTACGGTTCGGTATCTTCACCCGAGGCAAAATGTCTGTTCGTGTTCTGCCCGGAGGATATTGAGTTGGCTACGCGTAAATTTAAATCATAGTGAAAACGGGTACCGATTTCACTATGATTTAAGGGATGCGGCGGTCTTTTAAGATTTCGTTGGAGATGACGACCCGCTGGATTTCCGAGGTGCCTTCGTAAATCGTAAACACCCGGGCATCGCGATAGTAGCGTTCGACCGGGTAGTCTTGTGTGAAGCCATAACCGCCGTGCAGTTGGATAGCCCTGGCGGTAACGCGGTTCACCATTTCGGAGGCAAACAGCTTGGCCATGGACGCCTGGGCGGTGAATTTTTCACCGCGATCCTTCATCGCCGCTGCCACATACATCAACTGCCGGGCCGCTTCGATTTCTGTTGCCATATCGGCAATCGTCCATCGCAGGCCCTGAAACTTGGATATCTTGCGGCCGAACTGTTCACGCTGCTTCACATACTTGATGGTTGCATCGTAGGCCGCCTGGGCCACGCCGACCGACTGAGCCGCGATGCCGATTCGGCCGCCGTCCAGGGCCGTCATCGCGATCTTGAAGCCATCCCCCTCCCGGCCGAGACGGTTTTCTTCCGGCACCCGACAGTCTTCGAAAATCAAATCGGTCGTGTCCGAGGCGCGCAGGCCCATTTTTTCTTCCTCACGTCCGACCACCAGACCGGGTGTATTCTTTTCCACTAAAAAGGCGCTGATGCCCTTGTGACGCAAACCTTCATCGGTCTTGGCGGTCACGATCACCAACCCCGAGTTCTTGCCGGTGGTTGTAAACCGCTTGCTGCCGTTGATGATGTAAGTCCCTTTGTCCCGAACGGCCGTGGTGCTCTGGCTCACCGGGTCCGAGCCGGCATGCGGTTCGGTCAGTGCGAATGCGCCGATACGCCGGCCGGTGGCCAGCGGCTTAAGGTACTTTTGCTTTTGGTCTTCCGTGCCGAAGCGCAGAATGCTTTCGCACACGATCGAGTTGTGGACCGACATAACGACTGCCGTGGCAGCACACGCGTAAGCAACCTCGGCCAGTGCCGCCACGTAGCCGAGAGTGTCGACTCCCTCGCCTCCGTACGCCATCGGCACCATCATGCCCATAAGCCCGAGCTTGCCCATTTCTTTTAGGTTTTCGGCCGGAAATGCCTTGGTCCGATCGCGTTCGGCCGCGGTGACGGCCAGGACCTTGCGGGCGAATTCCCGCACCATTGCCTGGATCATCAACTGCTCGTCATTCAAGGCAAATGCCATCGTACTCCCCCCCGTCATCGACTGGCCTTTTGGGGCACCTTGCTGCATGAAATAAGGTTCATCCAGAATTCAGATAGTAAAGCTCCGGCCGGTAATCGGGCCAATCCCGCAGGACAAAAGGGATAACCGTCATTTTGTGTAATTGTAAAATCCCTTCCCGCTCTTGCGGCCAAGCCAGCCGGCCTCGACATATTTCCGCAACAGGGGGCAGGGGCGGTATTTTGAATCGCAAAAACCCTTGTAGAGCGTCTCCATGATGGCCAGACAGGTGTCCAGTCCGATCAGGTCGGCCAAGGCCAGCGGTCCCATCGGGTGGTTCATGCCGAGCTTCATTACCGTGTCGATGTCTTCGCGGGTTCCTACTCCGTGAAACAGGCAGTACACCGCCTCGTTGATCATCGGCATCAGGATGCGATTGGCGATAAATCCGGGATAGTCGTCTGACTCGGCCGGCGTCTTGTCGAATTTCAAGGCCAAGTCCCAGGTGAGCTTGAAGGTTTCATCCGAGGTGGCGATGCCCCGGATGACTTCCACCAGCTTCATCAGCGGCACCGGGTTCATGAAGTGCATGCCGATGACCTTTTCCGGGCGACCGGTTTGTGCGGCGATACGACCGATGGGAATAGATGAGGTATTGGTCGCCAAGACGACGTGGGGCCGGCAAAATTCGTCCAGACTCCGAAAAATTTGACATTTCAACGGTTCGTTTTCTGTGGCCGCTTCTACGACAAAATCCGCGGCGGTCATGTCTTTCAGATCGACGCTGGTTTGAATTTTCTTCAAAACGGCCGCTTTTTCTTCGGCGCCCAGTTTGCCCTTTTCGACATTGCGCGCCAGAATTTTGTCGATGGATGCCAGGCCGCGTTGGACAAGTTCCGGTTTGATATCGTTCATAACGACTGTCAACCCGCTCGCGGCAGCCACTTGAGCGATGCCGCTTCCCATTTGTCCAGCGCCGATGACACCGAGTGTCTGAACTGTCATATTACCCCCCTTTATTCGATTTGCGGTAAGCGACGAATGTCGCGAGCCGCGGGTTTCGGGCTACGGAATAGCGCGTAACTCGCAACCCGGGAAACCCGATTTCTATCTTTTGACGATCATCGCCACTGCCTCTCCGCCTCCCAGGCAAAGAGTGGCCAGGCCGATTTTCTTGTCCTGTGTGATCATTTCGTGCAGCAGGGTTACCAGCACCCGGCAGCCGCTGGCGCCGATGGGATGGCCCAGCGCGACGCTGCCACCGTTGACATTGACGATCGAGGGGTCAAGGTCGAGTTGTCGCATGACAGCTACGGTCGAGCCGCTAAAGGCCTCGTTGATCTCGTACAGGTCGATGTCTTCTTTGCTGATGCCTTCTTTTGCGAGACACTTGGGTATGGCCCAAATCGGCGCTACTAATACGTACTTCATGTCGATGCCGGCCGAAGCCTGCGCGCCTATGGTCGCCATGATGCGACACCCCAGCGCCTCGGCTTTCTCCCGTGCCATGACGACCACCGCTGCGGCACCGTCGCTGATGATCGAGGCATTGCCGGCCGTGCCGACCCCGCCTTTCTGGAAGGCCGGTTTCATCCGCGCGAGAAGTTCGTAGGAGGTTTCCCGCGGGCACTCGTCTTCATCGAAGATGACCGGCTCTCCTTTGGGGCGCGGGACCTCCACCGGTACGATTTCATCTTTAAATCTTCCCGCTGACATGGCCGCCAGGGTCCTGCGGTAGGATTCAGCCGCGTAGCGGTCCTGGTCTTCGCGGCTGATATCGTACTTGGTGGAACAAAGTTCGTTTGACACACCCATGTGAAAATCGTTGACCACATCCCAGAGGCCGTCGTGGACCATGTGGTCCTGCACTTGACCCGGTCCCATACGGTATCCGAAACGTGCTTTTTCAAGGTAATAAGGGGCGAGGCTCATGCTCTCCATGCCACCGGCCACCACGACGTCCGCATCGCCTACCTCAATGGCCTGGGCCGCAAGCATGACGGTCTTCAAGGCTGATCCACAGACCTTGTTGATCGTGATACACTCGGCAGCCCAGGGCAAGCCGGCCTTGACCGCCGCCTGTTTGGCGGGGTTCTGGCCGTAGCCGCACGGCAGCACTTGCCCCATCATGACCTCGTTGACCTCTTCTTTGGGAATTCCGGCCCGCTGAATCGCCGCGTCGATGACGTTTGCACCGAGCCGAGTGGCGGCGATGCTTCCCAGTGATCCGTTGAAACTACCCAGTGCCGTTCGAACCCCACTGACAATTACCGCTTCTCTCATGACGTCTTCTCCCTTGTATAATTGCCTTATGTATTTACGCTTCAGAAGCGAGAGATTTTGCGCAAGATCAAGGAAATAGAGAAATTGAGCGGAGACGTACTTACAGTAAGTCGCACAATCAATTTCGAAGATTGACGCAGAAATTGCGTAAAAGATCCGCTTCTGAATCGAAAATTACATGTTTCTGCGATACCGGCCCCCGACCTCGTACAAGGCCTGGGTGATCTGGCCCAGTGAGCAGACCCGCACGGTGTCCATCAGTTCGGCGAAAAGGTTACCGTTGCCGAGGGCCGTTTGTTGCAGGCGTTTCAGGGCCTGAGGTGCTTCTTCGGCGTGGGCGCTCTTGAATTCTTCCAGACGCTGTAGCTGCGATTCCTTCTCTTCTTCGGTGGCTCGGGCCAATTCTACGGTTTCAATGAAATCATTCTGGCTGGCATGCGGGTCACGAAACGTGTTGACGCCGATGATCGGCATACGGCCGGTGTGTTTCAGGGTTTCGTAGTAAATCGATTCTTCCTGGATTTTGCTGCGTTGGTAACCGGTTTCCATGGCGCCCAGCACGCCGCCGCGCGTTGTGATGCGGTCGAACTCTATTAAAACCGCTTCCTCCACCAGCCGGGTGAGTTCCTCGACGAGGAAGCTGCCCTGGTTGGGGTTTTCATTTTTGGTCAACCCCCATTCGCGGTTGATGATCATCTGGATGGCCAGGGCGCGCCGCACCGATTCGGTGCTGGGAGTGGTGATCGCTTCGTCGAAAGCATTGGTGTGAAGACTGTTGCAGTTGTCGTATATGGCGATGAGAGCCTGCAGGGTTGTGCGGACATCGTTGAACTGGATGTCCTGGCTGTGCAGCGAGCGGCCCGAGGTTTGGATATGGTACTTGAGCATCTGTGACCGCAGGGACCCCGCGTATTTCTCGCGCATGGCAACGGCCCAGATTCGCCGGGCCACCCGACCGATCACGGTGTACTCCGGATCCATGCCGTTGGAAAAGAAGAAAGAGAGGTTCGGCGCGAAGCTGTCGATCGGCATGTTGCGTGACAGGTAGTATTCAACATAGGTAAACCCGTTGGCCAGCGTGAAGGCCAGCTGTGAGATCGGGTTCGCCCCGGCCTCGGCGATGTGATAGCCGGAAATCGACACCGAATAGAAATTGCGGATATTCTTGGTGATGAAGTATTCCTGGATATCACCCATCATCTTGAGGGCGAAGTCGATTGAAAAAATACAGGTGTTCTGCCCCTGGTCCTCCTTGAGGATATCGGCCTGAACCGTGCCGCGAACGGTGGACAGCACGTCGGCGCGAATGTTTTCGTACACTTCAGACGACGGCGGGTTGCCGTTTTCGGCCGTGTACCGGTCCACCTGCTGGTCGATGGCGGCATTGAGAAACATGGCCAGAATAATCGGTGCCGGGCCGTTGATGGTCATTGAAACGGACGTGTTGGATGCGCACAGGTCGAAGCCGCTGTAAAGCACCTTGACGTCGTCCAGGGTGCAGATGCTGACCCCCGAGGTGCCGACCTTTCCGTAAATGTCCGGACGACGATCCGGGTCATAACCGTAAAGGGTTACCGAATCAAATGCGGTGGACAGGCGCTTGGCCTCGTAATCGGCGGATAGGAGCTTGAAGCGCCGGTTGGTCCGGGCCGGGTCGCCTTCTCCGGCAAACATGCGTGTGGGATCCTCGTCCACGCGCTTGAGCGGGAAAACCCCGGCCGTGAAGGGAAAGCGGCCCGGAACGTTTTCTTCTCGCATCCAGCGGTAGATCTCGCCGGGATCCTTGAATCCGGGCAGCACGATCTTCGGTATCCGTTGGTGAGACAGCGACTCGGTGAAAAGGGGAACCCGGATTTCGCGGCCGCGCACCGCATACACCAGCTCGTCTCGCCCGTAGGTTTCGTTGACTGTCTGCCATTCGTTCAACACCTTGCGGGAGTCATTCCGGATGTTTTCCCGTGCCGCTTCCGCTTCTTTCGTAAGCCTGGCAACCAGCTCGGCCGGTTCGTCGCCCAGCAGTTTTATGGCCTCATCGATGTGCCAGGATTTACGGATGGCTTCCGCCTGCGCTGCCGTCTGCTGGTGATAGCGCCGCACCGTATCGGCGATTTCGGCCAGATAACGGGTGCGCTCCGGCGGAATAATGATCGTCTTGGAGGTCGATGTCCTGGATTCCGGTCGCGTCAGGTTGGAGTTCAAGGCGACGCCGGTTTTTTCCGTGACGGCGTCGAGCAGGGCGCGGTACAGTGCGGTCACGCCGTCATCGTTGAACTTGGAGGCAATCGTCCCGAAGACCGGCATTTCTTCCGGCGTACTGTTCCAGGCATTGCGGTTGCGCTGGACCTGTTTGCGAACATCACGCACGGCGTCCTCGCCGCCGCGTTTCTCGAACTTGTTGACGACCACCAGATCGGCAAAATCGAGCATATCGATCTTTTCGAGTTGCGAGGCGGCACCGAACTCACTGGTCATGACATAGAGAGCAACATCCACCATGTCGATGATTCTGGAATCCCCCTGGCCGATACCGGCCGTTTCGGCGATGACAAGGTCGAATCCCGCCGCTTTGGCCACCAGGACGCATTCGGCGAGGGCTTCGGGGATTTCGGTTTGGGAACTGCGCGTGGCCAGAGACCGCATGTAGACCCTGGGGCTGCCGATGGCATTCATTCGAATCCGGTCACCCAACAGCGCGCCGCCGGTTTTGCGTCGCGATGGATCACAACTGATGATGGCGACGTGGATATTTTTAAAATCGTGCAACAGTCGGATGATCAGCTCGTCGGTCAAGGAGGATTTGCCGGCACCACCGGTTCCTGTGATCCCGATGACCGGCGCCTTGCGGTCGCGAGAAAGCGTCTGCAGCTGCATCCGCAATTGCGCCAAGTGACCGTTTTGCTTTGCTTTGGCCTGTTCCACGGCGGTAATCAGGTTGGCCACCATCAATTTGTTCTCGGGATCAAGCGCGTCTAAGTTATAGGTGTAACTCTTGACGGTCGGAAAATCGAGCTGCCGCACCATGTGGTTGATCATTCCCTGAAGACCTTTGCTGGCGCCGTCTTCAGGTGAATAGATTTTGGAGACGCCGTAGGCTTCCAATTGCTTGATCTCTTCGGGGACGATGACCCCTCCCCCGCCGGCAAAGACCTTGACGTGATCGGCGTTTCTTTCCCTGAGAAGGTCGACCATGTATTTGAAGAATTCGATGTGCCCGCCCTGGTAGCTCGATACGGCCACACCCTGGGCATCTTCTTCGATTGCCGCATCGACGATCTCCTGGACCGAACGGTTGTGGCCGAGATGGATGACCTCCACCCCCGTGGCCTGGAGAATGCGGCGCATGATGTTGATAGCGGCGTCGTGCCCGTCGAAAAGAGACGTAGCGGTAACCACACGAATGTTGTTTTTGGGTGTGTAAACGTCAACTTCCTGGCTCATACCCCCTCCTGTGTCTCGACCGAAGGTCCCGGTGAAGCGGTACCGGTAACACTATAGGCTTTACGATTAAGGTTTTGGACCGTGTTATCGGTCGTCGACATATTATACAATACAGCCTCCTGCCTCTGACCTTGCCTAAATCTTTATCGTAAAGCCTATAATTGCCCACATTCAGATTAAAGGTCCCATTCATAACGGCCGACTTGTTCTCTCGTGAGTCTTTACCCCAGGCTGTCGTCAGTGCCGTTTTTCCATCAGCCGGATGCTGAGGTGCACATGCGCAAGACGAACTCGGTTTGTAACCCTATATACTCCTCGATCGTGTAATGGCGGCTGAAAAACCAGCGTCTGAACGTCCACATGTGGCCCAAAACCGAGATGTTGTGGGCGGCCATTTCGATTTGACGGTCGTCAAGATGCGGCAGATCGCCTGATGAAGCGATGTCGGCCAGCACTTCTACGAAAAGACCCGTGATGCGGAGTTCGTTTTCAAGCACCCTTTTTTGCCACTGGGCCGGCAGCGAACGGGTTTCCTGGTATATGAGAAGAATGAAGTCGCTCATGCGGTCGCAGACATGACAATATTCCCGGATCACCTGAGCCAGGGCATTGCGGCCGCCGCCGGCTTTGGCCATTGTGTCGGTCACCAGACGTTCGACCTCGGCGTGAATTGAATCGCAAACCAGGTACAGAACATCCTCTTTGGAAGCCACATACTCATACAGGGACCCAATGGAGAAACCGGTCGCCTGAGCGATCTGGCGCGTAGTGGTTTTGTGAAAACCGTTTTTTATAAACAGTTTGACCGCGGATTCTGCAATCTGGCGTCGTCGTCGATCGACGAGCTCGGGATTTTTGATTTGCGTCGGGATGTCATTTGTGCGGCTGGCTTTCTGCATGAGAAATCTTCCGTATGCCGGCTGAGGTCGGGTGCACCAACCGCCGGTGCTGATTCGAGAAATCCGAGCGAGCGCTCATTCAAATTTCTAACACACCGGTCAATTTATTGTCAAGGATTTCCACAAAAAACGACCCTGACATCCTCGGGGCGGCCGCAACGGTTATAAAATATTATCTAACTGAAATAATATAAAATAATCATTAGAAAACTTTTTCTCCAGCTCTGGAGGATGAAAAGAAACCTGTTGACAACCGCAAGGGCGTGCCGTTAATTTATAGCTACTTGAGCGAGCGCTCGTTCAATATACGGTCTGTATAAAGGAGGTAGCAGTGGATTTTGATCTGAGCAGAGAGCAGGAGATGATCCGCAAAGAGGTCCGCCGTTTCGCCGAAAACGAAATCGCCCCGGTGGCCGGTGAACTGGACGAGAAAGAAGCGTTTTCGCCGGAACTCACCCGCAAAATGGGGGAGATCGGTCTCTTTGGGATGTTCGTTTCGGAGGATTTCGACGGCCAAGAGCTGGACTACTTGTCTTACATCATCGCCGTGGAAGAAATCGCTCGTGTGGACGGATCACAGGCCGCCACAATCGCGGCCGGCAACTCCCTCGGGATCGGTCCGATCTACTACTTCGGCACCCGGGCGCAGAAGGAAAAATACCTTCCCGCGCTTTGTCGCGGCGAGGCATTATGGGGTTTCGGCTTGACGGAGCCGACGGCCGGCTCCGATGCCGGCGGCAGCCGGACCACGGCGGAGCCGGACGGCGACGCATGGCTCTTGAACGGCTCAAAGATCTTCATCACCAATGCCGCCAGCGACATGTCGATGGGGGTTACCGTCCAGGCCGTCACCGGAAAACGACCCGACGGCAAGCCCGAGTACACCTGCTTTTTGGTGGAGCACGGCACGCCGGGTTTCAAGGCCGTTCCGATGCACCGTAAGATGATGTGGCGCTCATCCAACACGGCCGAACTCTACTTCGACAACGTTCACATCCCGGCCGAAAACATTCTGGGCCGCCAGGGAGACGGATTTCACCAGATGCTCAAAACCCTGGACGGCGGACGGTTGTCGATTGCCGCCATGGGGCTTGGCGGGGCCCAGGGCGCTTATGAAATGGCTCTGAAATACGCCCGTGAACGCGTGCAATTCGGACAACCGATTTCAAAATTTCAGGCGGTGGCGTTCAAGTTGAGCGACTGCGCCGTCGAAATTGAATGCGCCCGAAACTTGCTCTACAAGGCCTGCTGGCTCAGGGACAAGCGCCGGCCTTTCGAAAAAGCGGCCGCCATGGCCAAACTTTACTGCTCGGAGGTCATGGGCCGGGTGGCGGATCATGCGGTTCAGATTCACGGCGGCTATGGCCTGATGAAGGAGTATCAGGTCGAGCGGTTTTACCGGGATCACAAACTGCTCGAGATCGGCGAGGGGACCTCGGAGGTGCAGCGGATTGTGATTTCTCGGTTTATTGGGTGCTAGAATAAATTTTCATTAGAACCGCAACGCGGTTCTAATGAAAATTTATGAAACGCGGCTTCGCCGCTCTCGGAGGGGGTGAGCTGAAGTGGGCGTTTGGGATCTGAAGGGGCAATTAGAAGGCGGACGGACTTTGGTCGCTCTGTGGCTTGGATATGCAATCGCCGGGCGATTCTATTGCGGGGGGTGATATATGGGAGAAGATGTTTTACTCAGGGAAGAGGCTGGAGGCATTCTGATGCTGACCCTCAATCGTCCCGAGGTCATGAACAGTTTGAATTTTGCTTTGCTGCACGCCCTGGCCGGTGAAATCGAGGCGGTGCGGTTCAGGGCCGATGTTCGGGTAGTCGTCGT
>JARROL010000006.1:0-22029 GCA_037383965.1 Desulfobacterales bacterium
GAAAATCAGCCCCATGACGATTGCCAGAACCACATTGTGAGAATACTTGGCGGCCAGGCCGCCGAGAAATTCGCGCACGAGGCTGTCGCCCCCCAGGCCGCGAAAAACCAGTCCGAAGGCCGCTGCGCCGCATAAAATAATGAAGACCATGCAGGTCAACCTGACGGTGGTCTGCATCACTTCGCGCAGAATGGTCAGATTGAACTTTCTGTTGGCGATCGTCAGCATGGTGGAGCCGACAGCCCCAACCGCGGCGGCCTCGGTCGGCGAGGCGATGCCTGCGAATATCGAACCCAGGACGAAGAGCATCAATGCCAGGGGCGGCACCAGCGCCTTCATGACCCTCAGGGTCATTTGTTTTGGAGAAATGGCGGCCAGCTCCGCCCGCGGAATGGCCGGGGCATACTCCGGCTTGAGGATCGCGATGATCACAATGTAGAGGATGAACAATCCGACCAGGACCATTCCCGGCAGAACCGCACCCATGAAGAGGTCACCGACGGGAACCCCGACGATATCGCCGATGAGCACCAGGACGATACTCGGCGGTATGATCTGACCCAGGGTTCCGGAAGCCGTTCCTTCTGATAGCCGCGCCGCAGCATGGTCGGCACCGCCAGCAGGCCCATGGTGACCACCGTGGCACCCACAATTCCGGTCGATGCGCCGAGCAGCGCACCGACCACGACGACGGAAATGGCCAGCCCGCCGCGCATTCGGCCGAACAACAGACCCATGGTGTCGAGCAGGTCTTCGGCCAGGCCGGAGCGCTCCAGCATGACGCCCATGAAGACGAACAAGGGAACGGCAATCAGGGTGACATTGGTCATCACGCCCCAGATCCGCAGGGGCAGCAGGTTGAAGAACGACCATCCGAAGCCGATCAGACCGAACACCAGGGCGGTCCCCATCAACGTAAAAGTGACCGGAAAGCCGGCCATCAGCACAATCGTCAGCGCCAGGAACATCCATGCCGGAAGGTATTCCATCAGACGCCCTCCTCCTTAACCGATTCGATCCCAAGGATTTGAAGCAGGCTGTGAATGCCGAGCGACAGCCCCTGTAGGCAGAGAAGGCTGAAGCCTACCGGAATCAGACTTTTGACGATGAAGCGAAGCGGAATGCCGCCGGGATCCGGGGATCCTTCCAGCATGGCATAGGAAGTATGCGCAAATTTCCATGACGTCAGGATGATGATCAGAAAGATAAAGGCAAACAGGTGCCACTCGAGTTCCTGGGTGAAAACGAAACTGATGTTGAAGAGGTAGCGCATCACGACATCGGTGAAAACGACAAGAACCAAACCGAGGCTCACCCAGGCGACTCCCCGTCCGATCCACTCGTTAATCGTGTCGATGACGCGGGCCAGCGTCATGAGTATTTTCATCTCGAGGCGCACCCGTGGAGTGAATTGAATTCATTTAAAAATTGAAAATCGTTCATTAAGCACCCGACTATAGGTAAAAGAGAGGACGGAGTCAAGACTAAATCCTTTATATACATCGACATATCCACAGACTAACGTGCCGCCGAATCGATACGGAATTGCCGACGATGTGACGATTTTCTTGTCGGGGCCGTTGACCTCATGTTTTCCTTGATTCGCGATGGCAGATACATTAATAGTTGACAATTGGGATAAATCTCATAATAAAGTCGAAGGAAGGGAACGGCTGACCGCCGGGAAGCGATCGGATTTTATGGAGAAAAAACTCGGTTATTGGGCAGACAATTTCATCCAGCGCCAACGAACGGCCCGGGAAGCCATGAGATTGATTCGCCCGGGTCAGCGGGTGTTTATCGGCGCTTCTTCGGGTGAACCGCAGCATCTGGTTCGGGCGCTGTCGGAAGATCTGGAACGTCTGACGGATCTCGAGATTGTGCGTTTGATGGCCTATGAAAGCACTCCATTGTCATTGATTGCCAACAAGTCGCGGGACGAGGCGTTGAACATCCGGTTTTTTTACGCCGGTTCGGCCAAACCGCGCGGTCTGGCCAGAAACAAGCGGTTCATCACCCCCCTCCACCTTTCTGCAGTGCCGCGACTGTTCAAGAGTCGCCGGTTGCCGATTCACGTCGCACTGATACAGGTTTCACCGCCGGATGATTTCGGGTGGATGAGCCTGGGCGTATCGGTCGACATCACTCTGGCGGCTGCCCAGTCGGCCGACATCGTCATTGCGCAGGTCAATTCCCATATGCCGCGGACCCTGGGACGTAGTTTCGTACATGTCAACGATGTCGACGTCATCGTGGAACACGACGAAGAGCTTCTCACCATCGGGGCAACGGCGGACTCGCAGCAGGCCAACATCATCGCCAAGCACATCGCGCGTCTGGTGGACGACGGCTCCACCATCCAAATCGGGCTCGGCACCACTCCCCAAGCGGTGATGCTGGCCCTCTCGGGAAAAAACGATCTGGGCATTCACACCCAGTTTCTCACCGATGAGGTCATGCATCTGGTGGCCCGAGGGGTGATCACGAACCGCAAGAAAGGAGTGAACGAGGGCAAGATCATCGCCAGCACGGCCATCGGCAGCAAGAGCCTTTACGAATTCATGCACGACAATCCGGGCATCGAACTCTATCCTTCGGATTACGTCAACAACCCGGCCGTCATTGCGCGGCATAATAAAATGGTGTCGATGAACGTGGCGATGACCATCGATTTGAGCGGACAGGTGGCGGCCGATGCTCTGCCGTCCAACCTGTTTTCCGGCTTGACCGGCATGCTCGACTTCGTCAGGGGCGCCGCCCAGGCCGAAAACGGCAAGTCGATTTTGATGCTTCCCTCCACCAACCGAAACGGCAGGAGGAGTCGCATCGTAACGGTGCTGGCCGATACGGCCGTGGTGATTCCCCGCAGCGACGTCTCGCATGTCGTGACCGAGTACGGTGCGGTCAATCTGTTCGGGAAGAGCCTTCAGGAGCGTGCTGTTGCGCTGATCAGCATCGCTCACCCGGATTTTCGCGACCAGCTGTTCCACGAGGCCAAGGATGCGGGACTGCTCAGTCGGGATCGGTCTCTGGCGGAATCCCTGCAGGGGGTTTATCCGGTGCAGCTGGAGGAAACGGTCGAGATAAACGGCCAGGAGGTGGTCATCCGGCCGGCCACACCGGTGGACACCCGCCGCATCCAGGAGCATTTCTACGGCCTCGACGAAAAGGACGTGGTGTCGCGTTTCTTTTACGAAAAAACACGGTTCAATCTCGAAGAAATCGAAGGCGTCTCCCAGATCGATTACGTCAACGATCTGACACTTCTGGCACTCGTGGGCGACCCCGGGTTCCGCCGTGTGGTCGGGATCGGCGAATTTTTGTTCGACCCGGCCAAGAACCTGGCCGAAGTGGCCTTTTCGATCAGCAAGGAATTTCAAGGCAAAGGAATCGGAAAAATTCTGATCCGCAAACTCGGTGCGGCGGCAAGGGATAACGGCATTGCCGGGTTTATAGCCTACACCTCTCATAAAAACGAAAGCATGATCAAGTTGTTCAACAGCCTGCCGTTCACGATAAAGACGTTCTTCGACGGTGAGATGCTGATGCTCAGCTGCCGGTTCGACGAGCCGCGCGGGAAAGAGTAAGAGTAGCGGCAAGATGCCAACGGTTGGCTTTTGCCCTCCGCTTATCCGGACTCCGGCGCAACGATCCTATGCATCGTGGCGGTCTTAATGTTTTAGGCGTGGAACGATGATATCGATAAAATCCTTTAACTGACAAAACTGACTCAACCGACTCGACTGACACAACCGGTTTCTATGCACAATGGCGGCCGGGGGCCCTGAGCGTTTAAAATCTAATACTTAAATTTATTTTTTGGAGTCATCAGTCATCCTATGCCAAAAGTGACTTTTCTACCCCATAAGAAAGAAATTCAAGTTGATGAAGGCGAAATTCTGATCCGGGCCGCTTTGGAAGCCGGAGTGCACGTGAACGCCTCCTGCGGCGGAGAAGGACTCTGCGGCAAATGCCGTGTCATGATCGAAGAAGGTCGCGTCGAGGATGGCACCAGCGAGAAGCTCAGCCGACAGGACGTGGAGGACGGCTATCGCCTGGCCTGCCGCAGCCGTGTCGTAGAAGACCTCGTGGTGCGCATTCCGGTCGAGTCCGAGGTGGATGCAGCAGTGCTGAACATGCAGGCCACACCGCGGCGCACGGCGCGCATTCAGGAAATGAACCTGGAGGAGCTGAAAGAAAAGGGCCTGTTCTTGCCGCCGGTGGAAAAGAAATACCTGCAACTGCCCCCACCCACCGCCCAGGACAACCTGGCCGACGCGACCCGGTTGGTGAGTTTCTTGAAATTGAAGCACGACGAACACCGGTTGGTGATCGAACTGCCGGTCATCCGAAAACTGCCCGATGTTCTGCGACAGGACGATTTCCGGATCACGGCTACCCTGGAAAGGCCGGTTCACGAAGGCCGCAAAACCCGCATCATCGACGCACAGTCCGGCGACACGACCGACCGCAACTACGCCATCGCCGTGGACATCGGGACCACGACCATCTACGCCCAGCTGATCGATCTGATCAACGGCGCCGTGCTGGCCCAGTTCGGGGAGTTCAACGGCCAGATCAGCTACGGTGAAGACGTGATCAGCCGAATCGTCTACGCCGAAAAACCAGGAGGACTTGAACGGCTGCATGCGGTTGTGCTTCAGACCATCAACACCGTGATCCGTAAAATCATCCGGCGGGCTGGAATCGAAATCGAAGAAGTTTCCGCCATAACCCTGGCCGGCAACACCACCATGACCCAACTCTTTCTGAAGGTGAATCCCCGCTACATTCGGCGATCGCCTTACGTGCCGGCATCCACGCTTTATCCGCCGATCGACGCCGTGGGCTTAGGCTTGGAGGTGGCCGACCACGTTTCCGCGCTGGTGTTTCCCTCAGTTTCCAGCTATGTGGGGGGCGACATCGTTGCCGGTATCATGGGATCGGGTGTATACCGCACCGAGGAGCTGACCCTTTTTATCGACATCGGAACCAATGCCGAAATCGTCATCGGCAACAAAGACTGGTTGGCCTGCGCGGCGGCATCGGCCGGGCCGGCCTTCGAAGGCGGCGGCATCGGCTTCGGCATGCGGGCGGCCAAGGGCGCCATCGAAGATTTCTCGATCGATCCGCTGACCCAGGAACCGATGATCATCACCATCGGCAATGTGCGACCCAAGGGCATCTGCGGTTCGGGTCTCATCATCTTTGTGGCGACGATGTTCGAATTGGGCCTCATCGACAACCAGGGCAAACTCAACCGGAAGCTCGACACACCGCGCATCCGAGAAACCGACGGTATTTGGGAATACGTCTTGGCCTGGAAGGACGCAACCCAGCTCGACCGGGACATCGTGATCACGGAAATCGACATCGAGAACCTCATCCGGGCCAAAGGGGCGATTTACAGTGCCTGCATGACACTGCTGGCCGAGGTGGGCATGGGCATTGCGGACATCGAGCGCATCGTTCTGGCCGGCGGCTTCGGCAGCTACGTCGATCTGGCCAAGGCGATGACCATCGGTCTGTTGCCGGAGATCGATCCGGATCGGGTGACGTTTGTCGGAAACGGTTCGCTGATGGGTGCCAAGATGAGTGCTTTGACAAACCGGATTCGCCGCGACGTGGTGGAGGTCACCCGCAAGATGACCAACTTCGAGTTGTCTGAGACGCCGTCTTACATGGACAATTATGTGGCAGCGCTTTTTCTGCCCCACACCGATCTCAACCAGTTTCCGAAGCTCAAGGAGCGCCTGGATCAGCGCCGGGTCTTGCTGAATTCCTAGTACCGGCGCTGCACCGGCATCGCTTGATTTTTGGACTCATCTATTGACAAAGATGGTTTACCAATATAAGGAAACGTTTTTGGCAACATCCAAATGAATGCGATGGGCAATTTTAACCATTTACGGCATGACTTTCCCTCATCTGTTGCAACGACATCACCAGCGCCCTTCGGGCTGTTACATCATAATTATAAAAACAATAAAAATCTGCTGTAATTCGTCTACGCTGTAGAATAGTGAATAGACCGGAAAATTCAAAAGACGAAAGGGGGGGTAAAACTTCGATTCTCCGGGTATTCTCATTTTGCCCGGTTGGTGCGTGCAAATTCGCGTGGAGCATAACCTCATCGAATGACTAAAATTATTGAGATGAAGGAGGTAACATTGGGCTTCGAATTTTACAAGGAATCGTACACGGGAAAAATCAAGGAGATCACGCTGGGGGAAGGCGCGAAAGCGGTGACCGTCGGCGGAGAAAACTGCTATCCGTTTTACCAGTTTGAAGGTGAAGTGCCCAACAAACCCAGAATTGCCATGGAAGTCTGGGACATGGAGCCGGAAGACTGGGCGGAAGCCGCCTTGAGTCCGTTCAAGGATGTGATTGCCGACCCGGCGGCCTGGGCCAAAAAATGCGTCGACGACTATGGTGCCGAACTGATCGTGCTCCAGTTGAAGAGCATCGATCCGAACGGCCAGGACAGAAGCGCCGACGACGCGGCCGCCGTGGTCAAAAAAGTGGCCGACGCCATCGACGTGCCGTTGATCGTCTGGGGATGTGCGAACGTTCAGAAGGACGAGGAGGTCCTCAAAAAAGTGGCCGAAACCTGCCAGGACAAGTCCCTGATCCTCGGTCCGGTGGAAGACAAGAACCACAAAGGCATCGGTGCCGCGGCCATGGGCTACGGGCACACGATCATCTCATCGTCACCCATCGACGTCAATCTCGCCAAGCAGATCAACATCCTGCTCGAAAACTTAGGTATGCCCGGCGACCGGGTCATCATCGATCCAACGACGGGCGGTCTAGGCTACGGTCTGGAATACTCTTACTCCGTCATGGAGCGCATCCGCATGGCCGCTCTGACGCAGGGCGACGACAAACTGCAGCTGCCGATCATCAACAACGTGGCTAACGAGGTCTGGAAGTGCAAAGAGGCCAAACAGCCGGCGGACGAAGCCCCCATTCTGGGCGACCCGGAGCGGCGGGCCATTCTCATGGAAGCCACCGCGGCGGTCTCCTATCTGACGGCCGGAAGCGACATCCTGATCATGCGCCATCCCGAGGCCATCCGTATGGTCAAGTCTTACATTAACCTGATTGCCGACGGCGGGTCTGCGGCCGAGGTGGCTCCCATCAAAAAGTCCGTGGCCGATGTCGACATCGACTACGCGTCGCTGGCACCGCAACCAGACCTGACCATAGAGGCTGAGAAGAAGGCAGCGCCGGCGGCTAAGGCAGCCCCGGCTAAACCGGCTGCAGAGGCCAAGCCCGCAGCCGCACCAAAACCGGAGGCCGCACCAAAACCGGCCGAAGCGGTCAAACCGGCGACGCCAAAAGTCGAGGTGGACAAGGCCGAAGTCGAGGCCAAAGCCAAGGCCGACGCGGAAGCCAAGGCCAAGGCCGATGCGGAAGCAAAAGCCAAAGCCGACGCGGAAGCAAAAGCCAAGGCAGAGGAAGAGGCCAAGCGCAAAGCCGAGGCCGCAGCCAAGGCCAAGGCTGAAGCGGAAGCCAAGGCCGAGGCCGCAGCCAATGCCAAAATCGAGGCAGAGGAAGACAAAATCCGTGCCAAACGGGCGGCAGAGCGCGAAGCTCTGAATGCCAAGCGCAAGCAAACCGACAAGGGAAAGGTCGCTGAGAAAACGGCTCTCGAGGCCAAGCAAAAAGAAGCCGCCAAGGCGAAAAAGGCCGGCGTGACACCGGCCGTCGACCAGGAGAGCAAGCTGGAGCAGATGCTTTACAAACTGAACCGCATTCACAAGCGTATCGATTAATGCCCCGGCACCCGGAACCAGCCGTATGCCGGATCCGCAAGGAGCCAAAGGCAGTTGAAAAACCGGACGATTTAACAGTTTTCACTTTTAACGACCTCAACGAAGGAGGATGAAGGTATGTCAAGACTTGTTGCATTTGCCGCTATTCAGGGTGGCTACAATATCGTTTCCAAGGTTGAAGGAAGATACAAGAGAGCCCTGCAGACCTACAATGCGGACACCCAAGTAGGGTTTCCCAACACGGCCTACTACCTGCCGGTGATTTATTCCCTGATCGGCCTGAAGGTCGAGACGCTGGAGGATATGAAAAAGCCGCTCGATTTTGCCCGCGGACTGCTTCCGCCGCACGTCAAGGGCCATAACCACCTGCCGTACCTTGGACCCCTGCTGGATGCCGGCATGGCGGCCATCCTGGCATTCGAGATCGACGAAGCGTTGCGGTATCTGGAAGAACCCGATTTTTATCTGCACTCCGAAGAACCGGACATCGAAGCCGGCAAGATCTGGCTCGGAGCGGCCGACGACACGGTCTTTCGCAAAAGAGGCGTGGAGTTTGTCGACGGTTCGGCCCCCGGTTTTGCGGCCATCGTCGGTTCGGCACCGGATCCCGAAACTGCCAAGATGATCGTGGAAGAGTATCAGCGCCGCAGCCTCTATATTTTCTGCGCGGCCCACCAGAACGGCACGACCGTAATCGAGCAGCTGATCCAGGCCGGGGTTCAGGTCGGCTGGAACACCCGTATCGTTCCCTTCGGCCCGGATATTTCATCGGCCGTCTTCGCCCTCGGGTTCGCCAATCGGGCCGCCATGGCTTTCGGCGGTGTCAAGCCGGGTGATTACAAGAAGATGCTGCTTTACAACAAGGACCGGATTTTTGCATTCGTCAACGCTTTGGGTGACGTGAACGCCGAATGGGCGGCGGCAGCGGCCGGCGCGGTCAACTGGGGCTTTCCGACCCTGGCCGACACCGACATTCCCGAGATCCTGCCTACCGGTGTCTGCACTTACGAGCACGTCGTCGCCAACGTGCCACACGACAAGATGGTCGAGAAATCGGTGGAGGTCCGCGGCCTGAAGACCACCGTGTCCCAGATCGAGATTCCCTGCGCCTTCGGCCCGGCTTACGAGGGCGAGCGGGTCCGCGGTGCCGATCTGTTCTGCCAGATGGGCGGCGGCAAGACCCAGGCCACCGAGCTGGTCAAGATGGCCGAGATGAACGAGATAGAAGACGGCAAGGTGATTGTCGATGGTCCGAATGTCACCGACATCAAGGAAGGCGAGACCCTGCCGCTCGGTATTTACGTTCAGGTGGCCGGTCGGAAGTTCCAGACCGATTTCGAACCGATCATCGAACGCCAGATCCACCACCTGATCAATTACATCCAGGGCGTGATGCACATCGGCCAACGGGACATCGCGTGGGTGCGTGTCGGCAAGGGGGCCATCGAAAAGGGGTTCACCATCAAAGATATCGGCGTCGTGCTGCATGCCAAGTTCCACCAGGATTTCGGCAACATCCTCGACAAGGTTCAGGTCACCCTGATCACCGACAAGAAGAAAGTCGACGAGCTCACCAAGCGCGCCCGGGGCGAATACAAGACCAGAGACGAACGGGTGGAGAAGATGAGAGACGAGGATGTTGAGACGTACTACTCCTGCACCCTCTGCCAGTCCTTCGCGCCCACTCATGTCTGTTCGGTCAGCCCGGAGAGAACCGGTCTCTGCGGAGCTTACAACTGGATGGACTGCAAAGCCTCTTTCGAGATCAACCCCACCGGTCCCAACCAGCCGATCGAAAAGGGCGAGTGCCTCGACCCGAAGCTGGGTCAGTGGAAGGGCGTCAACGAGTTCGTCAGAAAAGCCTCCCGGGGGGCCATCGATCACTACAACTTCTACTCGATGGTGGTCGACCCGATGACCACCTGCGGCTGCTGCGAATGCATCGCGGCCATGCTGCCGGCTTGTAACGGCGTCATGACCGTTCACCGGGATTACACCGGGGAAACCCCCTGCGGTATGAAGTTCACCACACTGGCCGGTGTAATGGGCGGCGGTGCGTCCTCGCCGGGTTTCGTCGGGCACTCGAAGTTCAACATCACCCAGGGCAAGTTTCTCGTCGGAGACGGCGGCCTGCTGCGGATGGTGTGGATGCCCAAGAGCCTGAAGGAGGAAATCAAGGAGCGTATCATCAAGCGAGGAACCGAAATGGGTGTTCCGGACCTGATCGATAAGATCGCCGATGAGACCGTCGGGCTCACAGAGGAAGAGATTCTGCCCTTCCTGCAAGAAAAGGGGCACCCGGCCCTCTCCATGGAACCGTTGATCCAGTAAAGTCACCCGTCATGTCACGTGTTGCGCGCTGCGAACAGTGTCGAAGATATTCGACCGCTCGCCGCAGCGCACGACCCGGAAACGGCAACTCGTATAATTCGTCTGAAGGAGAAAAAAATGGCATTAACCGGTATTCAGATTTTCAAACTCCTGCCAAAGACCAACTGCAAGGAATGCGGGGTTCCGACCTGCCTCGCTTTCGCCATGAACCTGGCTTCGGGCAAGGCTGAACTCGACAGTTGCCCCTATGTATCCGACGAAGCACGCGAACAACTGGCCGAGGCTTCCGCACCGCCTATCCGTCCGGTGGTTATCGGCCAAGGCGTTCGTAAATTAACTGTCGGCGGTGAGCTCGTGCAGTCCCGTCACGAAAAAACCTTTTATAATCCGACGGGTCTGGCCGCCCTTGTTGGCTCGGACATCTCGCAGCCCGACCTTGAAGCCAAGCTGAAGGTATGGAACGCTTTTCAGTTCGAACGGGTCGGGTTGAACCTGCGTCCGGAACTGGTGGCGTTGAAGGACGTCGGCGGTGACGCGGCCGCATTTGCCGCAAAAGCTAAAACGATCGCCGAAACCTCCGAGTTCAACCTGATCCTGATGACCGAGGATCCCGAGGTAATGAAGGCCGGTGTCGAGGCCTGCAAGTTCAAGCGACCCTTGTTGTATGCCGCTACCGCGGCCAATGTCGACGCCTTCGGCGCTTTGGCCAAGGAGAACGATCTGCCCCTGGCGGTCAAGGCCGATTCGGTTGAAGCCTTGATTCCCCTCTCGGACAAATTGACCGGAATGGGGGTGAAGGATCTGGTTCTCGACCCGGGCTCCAGGGAAATCAAACAGTCCTTCACCGACCAGGTGGCGATTCGGCGGGCGGCCCTGAAAAATGCCAATCGTACGGTGGGCTTTCCGACCATCACCTTCCCCTGCGAGATGGCCTCCAATCTCGACGTCGAAACGATGCTCGGCGCCGTCTACATCGGTAAGTACGCCGGGATCGTCGTCTTTTCGGATTTCAAGAGCGAGAGCCTGTTTCCGCTGCTCCTGGAAAGGTTGAACATCTTTACCGACCCGCAGCGCCCGATGACGGTGACCGAAGGCATTTACGAAATCGGCAACCCGGATGAGAATTCGCCGGTTCTGGTCACCACCAATTTCGCTCTGACCTATTTCATCGTATCCGGCGAGATTGAGGGCAGCCGGGTTCCCTCATGGCTCCTGATCAAGGACTCCGAAGGCCTGTCGGTCATGACGGCCTGGGCCGCCGGTAAATTTGCAGGCGACGATGTCGGAATCTTCGTCAAGAAGAGCGGCATCGCCGATAAAATTAAACACCAGAAGATTATCATCCCCGGATACGCTGCCGCGATCGCCGGTGATATGGAAGAGGAACTGCCGGGCTGGAACGTCACCGTAGGGCCGCGCGAAGCCGCCCATATCTCCGGATTTCTCAAGGGAAAACAATAACTGGCAATGCTGGTTGAACAATTCAGAAATGCCACATAGGAGGGAGAGTCGATGCTGCTGATAGGCGAAAGTTTAAACGTCATTTCACGAAAGATCGGTAAAGCGTTCAAGGAACGCGACCCCAAACCGATCCAGGAGGAAGCTCTTTTTCAGCGGGAAAAGGGCATGGACTACATCGATATCAACCTAGGGCCGGCCAAGAAAGACGGGCACGAGCTGATGCCGTGGGTGGTTCAGACCGTTCAGGAAGTGGTGGATGATATCCCGCTGGCGCTGGACACCTCGAACATCGATGCCATCGAGGCGGCACTCAAAGTGATCAAACCGGTCAAGAGCGGTACGTCCCACATCATCAATTCGATCATGGTACGCGCCGAGCGCTACGAACGGATGGTGCCGATCGCCGCCGAACACGGAGCGGACTTCATTGCCCTTATGTGGGGGCCGGAAGGGCTGCCGCGGGATGAAAACGAACGGGCGGCGCTGTGTGTCGAATTACTGTACTTCGCTAATGAAGCCGGAATTCCGAATGAAAAAATCTGGGTCGACGGCATCGTCACTCCGGTCAACATTCAGCAACCCCAATTGATCAGCCTGATGGAGTTTCAGAAAATGCTGGCGGACATCGCACCGGGTGCAAAGAGCACCTGCGGTCTGTCCAACATCTCCAACGGGCCGCCGGACCACTTGCGCCCGATCCTGAATCAGACCTATATGGTCATGCTCGGAAAATGTGGAATGGTTTCAGTGATTGCAGACCCGCTCGACACCCAGTTGGCCGATATCGCCAAAGGCAAGCGCCAGGACATCGTCGATCTTATTTACGGGATGATGGACGGCAACGAGCCGAATATCGGGAGCCTGCCGAAAGAACTTCAGGATTACGCCAAAACCGTGAATGTTATTCTCGGCAAATCGCTCTATTCGGATTCCTGGCTCGAAATATAATCCTAAACGGTTCTGAACATAATGAGCCTCGCTCCTTCGGGCCGGGGCTCTTTTCATTCAGGTGCCGACTCAATAACAGGTCTTGTCATGCCCCGCATCGACGATTACAAGCAAGCCCGCCGAATCGCCGTCACCACCTTGGCTGCGAAGGATATCGACGCTACTGTCAATAGATCCGGTTTCGAAGGAGAGCCCGGAAAGCGCATCCGGGTTCCCTTTTTGAACCGTGTTTACCGCGTCGATTTACCGGATTTCAATTTTACGGACATTGCCGATGCGGCAGCCGACGTTCCTATCCAGGAACAAGTGCTGATTTTGCATTACCTGATGTCCGAAAGCAACCGGAAACCGAGTGGGAACTGGATCGCCTATCGCGAAATTCCCGGAGCCGGTTTTTACTACAGCGCCTTCGTCAAGCGGGCCATCGATCCTCTGAAAAACATCTTCGGCCATAACTGCACCGCCGTGAAGAAGCCGGCTCGGTTCCTGAACGGAACGCCCGCCGATACCGGTGATGCGGGGTTCGACTTCACCGTTTTTCCCAAAGTGCCCCTGCGCTTGATTTTGTGGCAGGGCGACGATGAATTTCCTCCCGATGCCAGTATCCTTTTCGACGAAACCGCGGGTGACTATCTGTCACCCGAAGATGCCGCCTGGTTGGCAGGGATGGTGGTTTATCGCCTGGCGGCATTGTCGAAGGCGTGAGGGAGCTGCCCAAAGTCTTACATCGCGTCATTCGAAAATATGTCACTCTTGCCCGCTATCTATCGGTAATCCACGTTCCTTCCACTGTCCCCAGCCGTTCTTAAGGTGAAAAACATTTTCAAATCCGGCCAGGGAAAGCTTCTCGGCCAGACTTTTCGACAGAGTGCAGGTATCGCCTTCACAGTAGGTGATCAGCACGGTCTCTGCGGCCGTCTTCTCCAAAAATGAACCGATGTGATTTTCGAAGTCCAGTTCCGGAATGTTGACGGCTCCCGCGATGTGGCCGGCCCGGTAATCGGCTCCCGAGCGGGCATCCACAAACAGGGCCGCCCCTTTTTCGAACAGGCGGACCGCCTCTTCAATCGACATGTCCCCAATGGCATTTGTTCCATCGGGCGCGTTGACCGCGGCAGGTGAGCGGTCGACGGCTTTTGTGTTTCCCGGCAGCGGCAGCGAATGCTCTCTGAGAGCGTTGAATCCGAAGGCCAGGCAACCGGCGAAAAACAGAATCACCGTGGCTTCCCGAAATCCCTTCCATTTCATAACATTGTACCACAATTTTCCTATTTCAAATTTCGTATTAAACACTTATGACCCCGGCCACCACAATGCATGAAAATGATGCGTCAGAGCCCGGATGAGCGGAGACGCCACCACTGGTTGCGGGTTATATGTTCCGGGTTCCTGGTTCTGAGTATCAAGTTTCTATTTGCGGCACCCCAGTGGGAGCAGCCCTGTCCATAGCATTTTTTAACCCTCTTTGCATCTCAAACCGATCGTGTCCATAATTTCTTGAAATCGCTGGATAGCTTTGATAGCTTTTAGTTCAGGGCACGGCTCTGAGTGAAATGCTCGGGGTGATAAGGGAGACAGGTATAAATGATTAAATCCAAGGCACTCGAAGTCAACCTGGCCAGCTATCGCGTTGATGTCAGCATAGATGAAAAATATCTGATATTGCAGGATATTATGTCCCGGTACTACGGTCTGATGGAAGGCTTCAACACCTTTTTGAAAGAGCTGTCCCACCCATACCGGAACTGGAATTTCATTGTTTCCGAAGCCAGACGCTACAGTCTCGAATACTTCCATCTGATGGACAGTCATCCGGCGGGACCGAATGGGGCCGGGTTGTTTGTCGATATATTCACGGCTGCCATCCAATCTACGAGAGAGGAGGAGGTCAAAACCGAGGCCGTCGACAACCTGGTTTTATTTCTCCAGAAGATCATCAAAGAATCCCACTCCGGTATCGATCGTTTTATGCCGGTTCTCGACAACGCCTTCGATGACATCCGTCAGCTGGATGACAACACCTTTTTCCTTTTCGTGAAGAGCTTCTACCAGCTCAAGCGTTTGGGCGAACTGCTATGGCACCGCTCGGGAGAAGCGGACGGCGGATTCGGTGCCCTCAATGCACTGTTGTTGCGATATTTTCGGACCACCTATGCCTATTGGCTCAATCTTGGGGACCCACGCGACTGGTTTGAAGAGGAAGCCCGTGAAGCGGATGCCGTCGGAGATCTTAAAAAGATCTCATCCATATTTGTCGACATTTCCCGCAGCCGGATGGCGGACCTGAATCACCGACTCGATGAGATCGTCACCCAACAGCACGCCGATTCCGGCACGCTTTTATGCGAGCTTCTCTCCCTGGACGGATACAGTCAATTGGTCGAGGTCTACCGGCAGATGCCGCAGAAACTCCTCGAAGCCGGCGGCAAGAAACACGGTAATCAATGGAAAGTTATCTTCCTTTTTCACATGATGGCGATTTCAGGTCTGACGATGATTCGCGAGGAAGTCCTCAGAGACATCAATCGAACCGTCAGCTGGCTTATCGCGAACGAAACGGATCTGCATATCCGCAGGCTGATTCAAAAAACCTTCTCCATATTGCAAAAGCAGGCCGTCAGTTACCCGGCCACGGCCTTGAATTGCGTACTGAACATGGGAAAAGGGGTCTACCGGACTGATGACAGTGAACTGGTCAATTATTTTATCCATCATGTCATCGAACTACCGTTTCAGACCCCCCGTATCAGCGGCGTCGGTGAAGACTGGCAGATCAGGGTCAACAGTGCCCATATCCAAAACATCCGTACTTGGCTCGAACTGATCGAACGCAATCCCAAGTGGTCGACCCGTTTGATATCGGTGCTGATCATATACCTGGCCCTTTCCGGCGTGTTCATCAAAGATACCGATCTCTTTCCGCGGGACATCACCCGTTTCCTGAACAGCGACATCGGTCCGGTGTATAACCTGGCCAAGCAACTCACCCGTCTTTTCCCGGCCTATTTCAACGACATCGGTGCCGAAGGAAGACTCAGGGACATCTCGACGCGCATCGACGAGATTTCACGTCGCCGAGACGTCCTCATCCATTTTCTACGCAAGCAAAGTCACGTCGAGAGCAGCAACCAGATCATCGATTTCATGGAAGCGACCATCTATTTCTGGGCCACGCGTGACAAGAAAATGCTGAAGCAGGTCGTGCCTGCCGATGTCTTCGAGCAGATTGACACGCACGGCCCTTACATCGACGGGGTTCACAAAATCATGACCGGGCTGAAACAAAAGGGAATCGACCGCCAAGAGGTGCTGCTCACGCTTTCCGATGATCAACTCCACCGAATGATGGCCGACTCGTCCGGTGAGGTGACCGAGGCTGATCGTGAACGGGTCGCTCTGCTGATTGCGTTTTACAAACTGCTCCATCAAAAATACAGCATCGATTATATCGAACTTAAAAACCACATCTCCCAGCTGTCGACCGAGGCTTTCCCGGATCTCAACCGTCTCCGGAATGCTCTGTCGGAGATGGATTTGAAGAAAAAACTCTTCGTGTTGCTCGATTATCTCGGACAGCTCAAATCGATTATCCTCGCGTCGGAAGAGTTTGAAATTCGGGAAGACATTTACAAGAAGCGGCATATCACGATCGATATTCCTTCCATGTACGGCAGTTATCACGAATTCAAGTTCGACGCCCTTGGGTTGACCTACCGCATCGAATCGCTGGTCAACGTGCTGTTAGAGGAGTTGATTGACAGCATCGATCTGAGCCTGATCACCAAGGCGACCTTTTACCAGATTTATGCCCGGATTCGACTCTTCGACAAGGCCTTGCGACTTGACGGCATTTCATCGGTCGAAATAGAAAGACAACTCGACCTGCTGGCCCATTCCCTGGAGGTCAAAGGGTTTACATTCACGCAATATCTCGACATCTTCAAGGGATTTGCCGCGGCGGTCAAGAACATCATCAACGATTATTTCCAGAATGTTCATGAAGAAAATCTGAGCCAGATTATCGACCGGCTGCCCGGCGACCAGATTCTCTGCAAATACTTGCCGAAGGAGACCCACGAGAGTATCGATCTGGAGAAAAACAAGCACCGTATTTCCGAGATCTTTTTCAGGGATCGGATCGCTCTCTCCCTGGGCCTTCAGCAACTGGACCGTTTCATCGGGCGCATCCTCAACATCCTATACCAACAGGCCGACAAGTTGACCAGGGACAAGCTGTACCAACTCCTGCTCTACGATCCCGACAATACCATGACGTCGATTTCCGAGCCGGACAATCGGGTCACCGGACTGATCTACTTGGGAAACAAGGGCTTCAATTTGGTCGTGCTCAAGAGCCTGGGCCTGCCGGTTCCCCCGGGCTTTATCATTACCACCGAGGTGTACCGCTGCTGGAAGGTCATCGACAGTTATCAGCCGGCGGAGCAGAACTTCAAAGACCAGGTTGCCCGTCACATCATCAGACTGGAAAAGATGACCGGCAAGGCTTTCGGCAATCCCCACAACCCGCTCCTCTTTTCGGTTCGTAGCGGGTCTTCGATCAGCCAGCCCGGCATGATGGACACCTATCTGAACGTCGGCATCAACGAAGAAATCGCCGCCGGACAGGCTGCTGGAACAGGGAACGCCTGGTTTGCCTGGGACAACTACCGCCGTTTTCTGCAGTGCTACGGAATGGCCTTCGGCCTCGAACGGGACGACTTCGACGCTGTCATCAACGAACTGAAAAACAGCGCCGGCATCGCCTACAAGAAGGATTTCACAGGCGAGCAGATGCAAAAGGTGGCTCTGGCGTATAAATCGATGATCCTGGACAACCGGATCGAGATACCGGAAAACCCCTTCGACCAACTGACGATGACGGTTAAGAGCGTGCTTGATTCCTGGGAGTCCGACAAGGCCAGAACCTATCGCCGGATCATGGGTATCTCGGATGACTGGGGCACCGCGGTGACGGTGCAGTCGATGGTTTACGGTAATCTGACGCAAAGCTCCGGCTCCGGCGTCTTCTTCACCCACAACCCCCGTTGGCCAGGGGAAACCCTGAAGCTCTGGGGCGACTTCACCCTCGGTAATCAGGGCGAGGACGTCGTTGCCGGCCTGGTGATTACCCTGCCGATTTCTATCTATCAGCAGGAGGTGGAAATGAGACCGACCGACATCACCTTGGAGACCCATTTCCCGGAGATTTACAAGGCGTTGAAAGGCTGGGCCGGCCACCTCATCTACGAGAAGGGATGGACCCCTCAAGAGATGGAGTTCACGTTTGAATCCCCGGCGGCAGAAGATCTCTTTCTGCTGCAGGGCCGCGACATGTCGATGCGGGAACGCAAAAGGGTGCAGACCTTCGATTTGATCGGTATCGCCGAGGAGTGTTACCTGGGGCACGGAATCGGGATCGGCGGCGGTGCCCTCACCGGACGGGTGGTCTTCAGCCTCGAGGAAATCGACGAGTGGCGCAAGAAGGAGCCCGGGACCAACTTGATCCTGGTTCGCAGCGACACCGTCCCGGATGACATTCGTGAAATTTACGCGGCCGACGGTTTGCTGACGGCACGCGGCGGTGTAACCTCCCATGCTTCCGTCGTGGCCCACCGCCTGGGTAAAAACTGCGTGGTTTGTGTCGGCGACTTGGTCTGCAATGAAAAGCAGAAGAGGTTCACTCTGAGGGACAGGTGCGTAAAATCAGGAGATTTCATCAGCATTGACGGTCGCGAGGGGTCGGTATATTTAGGAAAACTGAAAATCAATGAAGAGTAACACGGCTACCCACCGGTTTTGTCGACCGTGCGGAAGGCCAAGGAGACACCGGGACCGCAATCCATGGGCAAGGGGCGCGGGCAGAAACCGGAGTGCGCTCCGCTAAAATGGGGTAAGCGTTCGCAGGGCACCGCATCTGCTAGGCACTTGAAGTACAAAAGTACATCTGTGGCCCTGTAAATGCTTACAATGAGGTGGTTTGAAGCGCATCGGATTTTGTAACCCTGTGACCGGCTACAAAATGGGCATTAGCCCCAGACAGGAGAAAAGGCAATGAGTGCAGCTACCGCTGAAAAGGGATTAAAACTCGGCGTCAATGGCTTAGGCCGGATCGGCAAGTTAACGGTCTGGCACCATGTCGGAAGGAAGTATTTCGACGAAATCGTGGTAAACATCGGTCGTGAAGCCGGCTCTTCTCTGCAGGATGTAGCCCACTATCTGGAGCGTGATTCCACTTACGGTTTGCTGAGCTGCTATCTTCACGGCTACACTGCCGCACCGGTGATCACTGAAATCGACGCGACGCAGGGGACGATCATGGTCGACGGCGTGCGCGTCCGGATACTACGCTCTGCCCGGAACCCGGTCGACATCGGCTGGCGAAAGTGGGGGGCCAGACTGGTGGTGGACACAACCGGGCGATTCATAGATCCATCGCTGCCGAGCGACCACCCCCGCGGCAGTGTTCGGGGCCATCTCGAGTCCGGTGCCGAAAAAGTCATCGTCTCGGCGCCCTTCAAGATAAAGAACCAGAAAGCCGATTTGCCCGGAACGATGCCGGAGGATGCCGTCACCACAGTGATGGGGATCAACACCAACGACTATGATCCCCGGCGGCACCGAATCATCTCCAATGCATCCTGTACCACTACCTGCCTGGCGCACATGATAAAACCGCTGCTGGATCACTTCGGACCGCACAAATTTCTGACCGCTTCCATGGCGACCGTTCACGCTGCAACCGGCTCGCAGGCGGTTCTCGACCGGTTGCCTCAGGCGGGGAAGAAAGACTTGCGCAAAAACCGCAGCATCATGAACAACATTATCCTGACGACCACCGGCGCGGCCAAGGCCTTGCGGCTGGTAATTCCCGAAATGCGGCAGATCGGCTTCATCGCCGAATCAGTCCGCATCCCAACGGCCGCCGGTTCGTTGATCATACTGGTAGTCGACCTGCAGGAAGAGCCGAACCGTGAACCGATCCGGCGGGAGACCATCAACACGGTATATCGTCGCACGGCGGAACTCGATCCCAACGGTTATCTCCACTATTCCGAAAAACAAAACGTATCGGGAGACATCATCGGTGCGCCGCGTGCGGCAGCCATCATAGAGGGTTACGAAACCCATACCCGCACGGCAGAGGTCGCCATTGATCTGGCTAATGTTCCGGGGCTAGACCAAAACCTCATCGATCAACTGGCCAACACACTGATCCGGGTCCCGGTCACGCAGGCCGTTATCTACGGGTGGTACGACAACGAGATGGGCAGTTACGTCAATATGCTGGGTGACCGCACGGTCAGTGTGGCCGAGCACCTGTAGAAAAATGCAACTGTTCACAGGGTTGCAAAGTCCGATGCGTTTCAAACCACCTCATTGTAAGCGCTTACAAGTTGCCGCAGATGCAAGGCGTCGGGTGTGCAGACGACCTTTTGTACTTCAAGTGCATAGCAGATGCGGTGCCTTGTGAATGCTTACGAAAAAATCTTGGATGTTTCAGGAATGCAGGGTCCGGTTCACGCTCGCACTCAGTGCGAGAAATTCCGCCACATCGAGGGTCTCGGCTCGTCGCGAAGGATCGATGTGTGCCCGCTCGAGGGCCTGCTGAGATGCTTCGGTGGACAGCCCCAGTTCGCCACCGGCCAGAGAATTTCGCAATTTTTTTCTACGTCGGCTGAATGCCGTCCGGATAACCTTAAAGAAAAAGTCTTCTTCCTCCGGAGAAAGGGCTGACGGCGTTTTGAAGACAAATGAGAGAAGCGCCGAGTCGACCTTGGGTCGCGGGAAGAAGCGGTTTGCGGTTACCCGTCCGACGGACTTAAGTTCGGCACAGTACTGAGTCATTACCGAAAGCCGACCGTAATCCCTGCCGCCGGGGGCAGCCGTCAAGCGTTCTGCCAGTTCCATCTGGAACATCAGAACGGCCTGCTTTACGGCCTCGCGAACAGAAATCAGCTGAACCAGGATTTGGGAAGAGATATTGTAGGGCAGATTTCCGATGACGACTAGTCGAACACCCGCCTCCGCCGCCAAGGCCCGGATATCGACCCTCAGAATGTTCTTTTTTATCAGGACGACATTAGTTATCCCGTTAGCCATGAACTCTGCCCTCAAGAGGTCCGCTAGGCGGGCGTCTTTTTCGACTGCGTAAATCCTGGCGGCTTGTCTAGCTGCCAGAATAGTAAGGGCGCCGAGACCGGCACCGATTTCAAGTACGACATCCCGCGATGAGATTGCCGCGGCTTGCACGATCACGTCCGCCGTCGCAGGGTCGGTCAGAAAGTGTTGCCCGAGTCGCTTGTCCGCGCGTATATTCCATGCCTGCAGTAGGGTCCTGGGTGACGTCATTTCCGACTCCTTTATCTTAGGGCTCACTCAAAAATAACGTCACATTTTGGACGCCGATTCATCCCGTCCGGCTGCGTTGCAAAAACTTGGCATATCCAGATATTCCTGCTTTTTTGCGTCTTGCCGGCCGGGCGCCTCATCGGCCAAAATTGCGAACTTATTTTTTCGTGAATCCTTACCAGCCAAAGTTTTGAAGTCCGGCTTACCGTTGCATTTAACCAGTTTGCAGTCGGAAGATCAAGTTGTAACCAAGGTAGTCGGCTTGACTTTTTAGTGGTTAGTCATTACGGTTATCCGAATTAAAATTTGTCTAGTGATGTAAATTCTATTATTATTAACGACTTGTATTTTAACCAGATGGAGATGAGACATGCGACACAAGGGCAAGAGCGTTAGTTTCGATGCAATGGTGAAATTTTTCATGCACACTTACGACATTCCAACCAAAAAAGACGTCGACAAATTGATGAACAAGCTGGAGCAAATCGAAAAACTGCTGAAATCGACAGGCGGACCCGCCAAACGTGGCCGCCAGGTATCCATCAAGAATAACCGGGGCAAAAAAGGTAAAGGTCGCAGCGGTTCGACAGCCGTCAACCAGGTCTTTGAGGTTATTAAGGAATTCAAACAGGGGGCCGGTCTGCCGGATATCAAAGAAAAAACCGGATTCGACGAAAAGAAAGTTCGCAACATTATTTTCCGATTGAACAAAAACGGAAGAAAGTTCGCAACATTATTTTCCGATTGAACAAAAACGGCGTCATCAAACGACAAAGCCGAGGTGTGTATGTAGCAAATTAACTCAATCATATGGCCGGTCGATAGGAAGAGCAACGTAATTTAGAAGGGATTTTAAAATGAACGATAGTAAAGATCCACGCAATCCCGAACTGCATCCAGGTGGACGTTGCGGGGGGTATGTCATCAAACGGATCGAAGAGATCCCGGAATCCAAATTTTTCTTTTACGAACTCGAGCATGACCAGACCGGCGCCCGCCACATTCATATCAGCAGCGATGACCGTGAAAACACCTTCAGCGTGGCGTTTAAAACCGTACCAAAAGATTCCACCGGAGTGGCACATATTTTAGAGCATACCGTTTTGTGCGGCTCCGAAAAGTTTCCCGTGCGGGATCCGTTTTTCTCCATGCTGAAGCGCAG
>JARROL010000007.1:0-56803 GCA_037383965.1 Desulfobacterales bacterium
CGCGAGCTTCGCGCGGGTCTCGTTTCAGTCCGCCTTCCTGAAGACCCACTTTCCGGCCGAGTTCGTGGCCGCGGTGATCAGCAACCAGGGTGGGTTCTACAGCACCTTTGCCTACGTGTCCGAAGCGCGGCGCATGGGGCTGGAAATCCTGCCGCCGGATGTCAACGCCGGCCGCATCCGCTGGCAGGGCCGCGACAATGCGGTCCGGGTGGGCCTGCAGTCGGTGGCCGAACTGGGGACGTCCACGCAGCAGCGGATCGTCGACTGTCGCAAAGTCTCGCCGTATCGCAGCTTCAAGGATTTTTTAAAGCGGGTGCGGCCCGAAGAACCGGAGGCCCGCAGCCTGGTTCACGCCGGTGCCTTCGACGCCCTTCACCCCGGTGAAAGCCGGGCTTCCCTGTTGTGGGACCTGGCCGCCTGGCAGCAGCGCCGCTCGAACCGGTCAAAACAGGCCGGGCTGTTCGATGCCGACCCGGAGGAGATCAAACCGTCGCTGCCGCCGGACAACGAGCGCGACCGCCTGCGCCGGGAGTTTGCCACCTTGGGGTTTCTGTGCGACCGCCACCCGATGGTGCTTTTCGAAGACACTCTAAAGCACCGGGGCATCGTCAAGGCCGTCGACCTGGGGCACTGTGCCGGACGGCGGGTGCGGGTGGCCGGCCTGCTCATCACCGGCAAAGTGGTCAGCACGAAGCACGGCGAACCGATGGAGTTTTTGACCTTCGAGGATGAGACCGGCCTGGTGGAAACCACCTTTTTTCCCGAAGCCTACCGCAAGTTTTGCTGCATGCTCGACCGCCACCGGCCTTACATTCTCACCGGCAAGATCGAAGAAGACTTCGGGGCGGTGACCCTGACGGTCGATACGGTGGAGCCGATCCGGAGCTAATGTGCCGAACACCCTATTGCAACCGCTGAGCAGACGCGGAATGAATCTAAACCCTATTTTGGGGCAGCACGATACCCTTCCCAAAGGGTTGACAGGGTGTCACAATGTGGTATGTTTCTTACAGGTATTAACGTATGGTTTCAACTGTACCCACTACAAATTATCCTTCTGACCTAAACCTCAAGACCCCGTTAATATCGTCGTCCCTCTAATCGATGTACTGAAACACCACATGATACGCCCCGTCGAGCCAAGGAGGAGTGTTATGACGATACTCAGAAATTACAACAGGATAATTCTTTCGGCCCTGCTGGCTGTGGGTATTCTGGTCTTTGCTGACGTTGTCGCCATTGCAACGGATACGACAGGCACAGAGATCTATGGCGTGGCGATAAAAGGATACGACCCTGTAGCCTATTTCACGGAAAATCGTGCCGTCAAGGGAAGCAGCGAGTTCTCCTTCAACTGGAATGAGGCCCGCTGGTATTTTTCGAAGGCTGAAAACCGCGATCTGTTTGCAGCGAACCCCAAAAAATATACCCCTCATCACGGGGGATTCTGAGCAGTTAGTCTCTTAGCCGGCAAGGTTGCCGCGGAAAATCCCAAAGAGTGGAAAATCATCAATGGAAAACTCTATTTGGGTTGGGAGAAACCTGAATAGCAGGGATCAAAGGCGGGTGGCGCGAATGGTTCCGGAACAAGTATCCAGTCGTTGAAAAATAGACCGATGTCTGATTCTCAATTCAAAAGAAAACTGGCGGCCATATTAAGTGCGGATGTCGAAGGCTACAGCCGTTTGATGAGTTTGGACGATGCCGACACGGTCAACACCCTAAAGTCTTACAGGGAAAAAATAAGCCGCTCGGTTCTCAGTCATTACGGCCGGGTTGTCGATTCTCCCGGTGACAATATACTGGCCGAGTTTGTCAGTGCCGTCGATGCGGTTAAATGTGCCTTGGAGATTCAGGAAGAAATAAAAAAATGTAACACCTCACTGCCAAACGATCGCAAAATGGTTTTCAGAATCGGCATCAACCTCGGCGATGTGATTGCGGACGGCGACCGAATATACGGCGACGGCGTCAACATCGCGGCGCGGTTGGAGGGTCTGGCAACGGGCGGGGGCATTTGCATCTCGGGCAACACGTACGAGCAAATACAAAACAAAGTCCCCGTGGGGTGTGAATTCATCGGAAAGCAATCCGTAAAAAATATCACCAACCCCGTTCCCACATATAGAATTTGGAAGGACCCTGATGCAACCACTTGTACGGTTCACGTTGCCGTGCGACGAAAATCGAAAAAGGCCTTGCTGACCGCAGCGGCGGTGGCGGTCATTATACTCGTCGGCGGCATAGTTTTTATGAAATATCAGCCCACCTCGACTTCTCATCCGCCACGTGATGATGTCACCCGGTCGCTTGAAAATCCGTCCCCTGACAAGCCTTCCATCGCCGTCTTACCCTTTGCCAACCTGAGCAATGATGCCGATCAGGAATATTTCAGCGACGGTATTACCCAAGATATCATTACCGACCTGTCCAAGTTCCGAGAGCTGGCCGTAACGGCCAGCACGACCGTTTTTGAATACAAGGGAAAATCACCGAGTATCAGGGAGTTGGCCAACGAACTGAACGTGAAGTACATTCTCGAGGGCAGCGTTCAAAAAGCGGGAAATCAGGTTCGCATCAATGCGCAGCTCATCGATACCGCCACCGGGAATCATATCTGGGCCCAGCGATTCAGTCGTCCATACGAAGATATCTTCGACCTGCAGGATGAAATCATAGAAAGGACAGTCAGAAAACTGGCCGTGAAGGTGGATCAGACTGAACAGGCCTTGGCCATGCACAAAAACACGGGCAGCCTGGAAGCCTACGATTATTTCTTACAAGCCTATTATTATTATTACCAACGGACTCTCGAAAGCAATAATGAAGCGCGAAAATTATTTCAAAAAGCGATAGCGCGCGACCCAAATTACGCCGCTGCCTATGTGGGTTTGGCCAAAGCAAGAGAATTGGCTGTCAACTACGGTTGGACTGAATTTCCCAATGTTGTGCTCCAGGAAGCACTCGACCTGGCGAAAAAAGCGGTTCAATTGGATCCTTCCCTCGCCAGCGCTTACGGTGAGTTGGGCTATATCTACATGCGGTTCGGAGAATATGATCTCGCCAAGAGCGAACTTCAAAAGGCCATTGATTTGAACCCGAACGACTATGTCAGCTATAGGCACATGGGCGCTGTGCTGTTATATTCCGGCCACCCCGATGAAGCCATAGAATGGTTAAAAAAGCATTTTGAATTTGACCCCGATATCTCTCCGGGGTCATACATGAATATTGGGATAGCGTATTATCTCAATGGCGATGACGTCCAGGCGATTCATTGGTTAAAGCAGGCGGCAACCAGATGGCCCACTTTTTTGGGATGCCACATTCTTCTCGCGTCAATATATGGGCAAACCGGTCAAATGGATCTGGCTGAGGCGGAGAAGGCGAAGATACTGAGCATTTCGCCCTTTTTCAAACTCGATTTTTACGGACAAGCGTATCGAAATCCCGACCATCGTGAAAAGATAGTCGCGGGACTCCGCAAAGCGGGTTTAAATTGATTGTCTAACCGAGTCTGGCTTGCGGATATTGCAGATAGACGTTACAACAATGTTTCTTGACAACCCGATCGTCCTCCGATAATTCCGTTTCCATCTTCCCGCGCATTGCGGGTTTTCCTCTTTTATACTGCGAAAAAAGCAGAACCCGAGATTGTATATTCAATCTGTTTTCGACTGCACAAGAAAGCGTTAGTAATGAACCGCTTACCGTTGCTGGACCGATTGGCCGATTCGATCGTGCGACGTATATCTGGCGAGGGCGGCCGTCGCAAGATGGCACAGAGCCGGTTCCATGACGAAATGCGCGGACGGTTGCCCCGGAGTTTCCAGACCCCGGACCCAGGGCCACCCGCCCCGGAACACCTCCTTCGGACCACTGCGGGAATGGCGGAAGCCGAGGTCGAAAAGTGGCTGGACCCGGACTTCTACTTCCGCACCGGCTATGATCAAATGCGCGAATTTGTCCATGCGCTGGATGCGGTGTCCTTCAATATCCGGACGGTGGGAAGCGTCTTCGAACTCGGTTGCGGTTCGGGGCGGCTTCTGCGCCACCTGCGCTGCATCCAAGGCATCCATCTTATCGGTTCCGACATAAATGGCGAATGTATAAAATGGTGCCGGGAACACCTTCCGGGAATCGCGTTTTATCGCAACTATCTCGAGCCGTCCCTGACATTCTTAGAGGCGGCCTCCGTCGATCTCATCATCGCATCGTCGGTCTTCACCCACATACCGTTGGCGCAGCAGCGACCGTGGCTCGAGGAATTGTACCGCGTGATGCGGCCCGGCGGGATTTTCCTTTGCACCGTGCTGGGACGCAGCTATGAGAAAGCCATGCTGAGCGCAGAAGATCGGAAGAGACTGCAGAAGGACAGGCATCTGGTCCTCGACGCCCAGGATTGCAAGGCTTCGCTGGCGACGCAGCGCGCGGGTTCCTGCGACGTTTTTCAGACCCGATCGGAGGTTGTGGCCGTGTTCGGCTCTGTGTTTCAATTGCTGGATTACATCGACTGCGGGGCCGGCGGACAGGACCTGCTCGTCCTGCACAAACCCCGGTAATACATCGGCAGAGTGGAGACCAACGGACCCATTCTTTTCGAATTTTGAATGGGTCTCGATAAAAGAGCTTTTGCTCGTCGTTTCAATTTCTGATAGATGGATAACGTTGGCCGTGTGTAACCAGTTCGTTTTCGTCCATAAATGGTATAACGCCTGCACAAAATCCAGGAGAGCGCGATATGAAACGAAAAGTCTCCCTTTTTGTGGTGGTTACCCTGTTTTGTGTCGGAATGTGGGTCGCCGCGCACGCCGAACCTCTTGACGACAACGAATATGCGGTGGCAGAGCCATCGACCTTGACCGTCGGCGGGCGCGGAGAAGTATCTGTTGCCCCGGACCGCGCGGTCCTGAGGCTGGGCGCCGTCGCCCAGGCGGCGAAAGCATCCGAAGCGCAGAACCAGGTCAACCAGGTCGTGCAACATATTATAAAGGACATCAAATCCCAAGGAGTTGCCGATAAACACATTACAACCATCGATTTATCCATTTATCCTGTCTATGGAAATCAGCAGCCGGAACCTCAGGGACAGAACCCTCAGCCGGTTATCCGCGAGTATCGTGCCAGCAACATCATCAGAGTTCAAATCGAAGAATTGGAAAGCCTCGGGGGTGTGATCGATGCCGGTCTCAGCGCCGGCGCCAACCGAATTGAGGGGCTTTCATTCGACCTTAAAGATGACGGCAAATTCCGAGCACAGGCCTTGCGCCTGGCCACCGAGGAAGCCGATGCCAAAGCGAGTGCCATTGCCAGGGCTATGGAAGTCGAGATCGTCGGCATCAAGCAGATATCCGAGACGGGCATCAGCCTTGTGCGCCCGCAAATGAACTCCGGGCGCGTTTTTTCCGCGAAAACCGCGGCAACGCCCGTGCAAACCGGACAGGTCCGCGTCGAAGCCTCTTTAACGGTGACCTACTATATCACAGACACCGCACCCCCAGAGTCCGACACCAACACCATCAGTTCAGCCAATTCTAAATAACCAGAAAAAGTCTGCTTGACCGGGAGACGGATTGCGATTAAAGGTGAAGCGTCTTACTGTGTCAGAAAGATCGTTCCGGCCGATTGCCCGGATCATCCATTGGTTGTTTGCAGCTCAACCGGGGAACAATTTTTTCGGGCCGCCGCCAATTCCCCCTTCACTGCCGTTCGGTGATGCACAATGAAAACCCGTCCTCGAATCCTTTGGCTGGCAACCGCCTGCGCGATACTTATGCTCGCCGCACCGATTTCGCCCGTCACAGCGGCTTCCGCCTCATCCGTAGAAAACCTTTCGGAAAATGACAGTCTCATAACAATCAGCGTACAAAACATGCCCCTGGGTGAGGTGTTGGAAAAAATCGAAGAGACCACCGACCTGAAATTCAACCTCGACGAGCAGTGGAAAGACATCCCCGTCAGCGTAACACTCGATAAAACCCCACTGAACAAGGCATTGAAGCGCATTTTAGTGAACTTGAACAACGTGATCATATACGGCTCGAATGACCAGGTCAAAATCGTAGTATTTGGAAAAGCCGAACCCGGCAGCACCACCGGCCGACCCGCGGGGCCGCCCTCTTATGTACAACCGCAGCCCTTACCGCAACCACCCCCTTTACCGGATGAAAATCCGTCACTCTCCGAGGAACTCGAGCCGGAAGACAGTACCGCACCTGAAGAGTCGGCTGAAATGGCACCGGACGATCAGGAACAGCAAACGCAGGAAGCGGCCGCTGAAGGTGACGGTGAAACCAAAACCGACACCGCCGAGAGCGGTTCTCAGACTGAACAAACAGCAGAAGGCGAAGCGCCTCAGGAAGGTCAACCTGCGGGGCAGCAAGCTGAATAAAACCCGACCCGACTCTTACCCCACCCACTTTGTCATCATCCGATACATTTCTTCGATGCACTTCCGCCGGATCGTTTTGTTTCGTGAGCAATCCACCCAATTCAGGTCGCGCTCATGCAACCGGCCGAGAACGGCTGCACTGAAGCGTCTTGCACAAAATGGCAAGTCAAAGTCCGGCCCGCTTGTGAGATTTGGGTTGAAAAGGCCGTGAAGCTATAATAATTATTAGGTTTCGTGATAAAAATGCCGGTACCGATTTTCCACTCGTGAATAGCAAGTTGTGGCATTAAATTTGCATATATTTTCAATGGAAAGAAAAGGGATTCTTGACGATGACACATCAAATCAAGCTTTTAGAAAGGCACCATTACCGATATGCCGGTTTTTGAATACGTAGCGCTAGACCAACGGGGCAAAAACATCTCGGGCATCATCGATGCGGACAGTGTCGCTGCCGCGCGCCAGAAGCTGCGGGGGTCAAACCGATTTCCAGTTCAAATCAAGGAAGCAACCGATGACCAGAGACAGAGGGCATCCAAAGGTCTGTTCAGTCAGGGTCTATTCACCCGTGTGCGTCAACGCGACGTCACCCTTATGACCCGGCAACTGGCTACCTTGGTCGGAGCGGGATTCCCTCTGGTCTCCGCTCTCGAAGCCCTCCTGCCCCAGATCAAGTCTTACGCTTTCAACAAGGTTCTGGCGCAAATCAAGGATTCCATCGTGGAGGGCAACAGTTTCGCCGGCGCGATCTCGCTTTATCCGGAAACCTTCTCCCCCCTGTACAAGAATATGGTGCGTGCCGGCGAAAGCTCGGGTACGCTCGAAATCGTCTTGGACAAACTGGCCGATATCATGGAAAAACAGCAGAAGCTGAAAAATCGCATTCAGTCGGCTTTGGCCTATCCGGCGCTCATGACGGTCATGGGAACCCTTATCCTCGTCCTGCTGTTGGTATACATCGTTCCCTCCATCACCGCCATATTCGCCGACGTCAACCAGGCGCTGCCGGCTCCGACGCTGTTTCTGATCGGCACCAGCAATCTGTTCAAATCATACTGGTGGGTCCTTGTGATCGTCATTATTTCATTCCTGATATTTTTCCGGCAATTCAAAAAGACTGAAAAGGGACGCGCCCTGATCGACAAGATGCTGCTCACCATGCCGATGGTTGGCCCATTGATTCAAAAACTGGCGGTTGCCCGGTTTTCCCGAACTTTGGGCTCATTGCTCGCCAACGGGGTGTCCATGCTGCAGTCCATGGACATCGCCAAGAACATTGCCGGCAACGTTGTAATATCCGAAGCCGTCGAAATTGCGGCCAGGGAAGTCGGCCAAGGACAAGGATTGGCGAAATCGCTCTCAGCGACCCGAGTTTTTCCGGATTTGACGGTACAGATGATTCAGGTTGGTGAGCAGAGTGCCACCTTGGAATCGATGCTTAACAAAATGGCAGATGTTTTTGACAGCGAAGCGGAATCGAGTATAATGAGCATGACCTCTCTGCTGGCCCCGATACTGATTCTGATCATGGGTGTCATCGTCGGCTTTATCGTCCTGTCGATCTGTCTGCCGATCTTTGAAATGAGCACCCTGGTGCGATAACAACCGACATGCAGACTTTTTTTAACCGGGCGTTTATCATTTTTCATTTGAAAACCAGACGTTTTATTATGTTGAATCACGGGAGGGTAAATGGTTTTGAGAATACCCCGCGCACTGCGCGGTAACAGCGGTTTTTCGCTGATCGAATTGATGGTGGTCGTGATCATCTTGGGCATCCTGGCCATGTATATCGGACCGAAACTGATGGGACGTACCGAGCAGGCCAAGGAGGTGCAGACCAGAGTTCAGATCGAGGGCCTCGAAACCGCTCTTAAACTTTACAAACTGGACAACGGCGTGTACCCGACCACTGAACAAGGTCTTCAGGCCCTGGTAGAAAGCCCGGATGCAGAAAATGTTTTGCAGAACTGGCGCAAAGGCGGTTACCTCGAGAAAGGCAAAGTCCCGAAGGATCCGTGGGGCAATGAATTTATCTACCTGTCACCCGGAATTCAAGGTGACTATGACATCACTTCTTATGGTGCAGACGGCGTGCCGGGCGGCGAAGACGAGAACAAGGATATCAACAGCTGGGAGATCGAGTAATCTTTCGATCCCCCCTGTGTCTGCAGGCCGGAATTCATGCACCTCTTCCTGCTGAAACGTAAATGCAGTATTCTCCGATCCAGAACGCTGCCGATGCCGTTTTCCGGAGCCGGAAACGGTTTTACGCTGATCGAGATCGCCGTAGTGATCCTGCTCATCAGTATCATGCTGCTGGTTGCCGTTCCGCGACTGCCGGACTCTCCATTGACCGACCAGACCCGCAAAACCAAGCGCTGGTTCATTCTTAAGGTTCAGGACCTGAAGGAGCGCGCCGTTCGGGATCAAAAAACGTACACGCTGCATGTCGGGATCGATTCAAAGCAATTGTGGGTCACGAGCGATGACATGTCGGATGAGAGCAAAGAACTGGCCGAAAAAAATGCGTTTAAACTCGACGAGGATTTGAAGGTGCTCGATGTCGAATATCCGGGAGACCAGAAAGTAGAATCCGGACGGGCCGATATCCTTTTTTTCGCAAAGGGCTACTCGGACCGGGCCATCATTCACATGTCCGACGGCGACGCGCGATTCTCGTTTCAAATCGAACCGTTTCTATCGAACGTCAAGCTCTACGATGCCTATACCGGATTTGAGGAATAAGGCGATAATCCCCGACAGGTTTTTCTCATGTCGGATAGCCGGTCGCCGCCACCGAGCTTTGGTTTCTCGTAAAGGCACCCAATTTTATTGACGCCTGATTCAAGACGTGAGTCAATACTGAAAAGAATCTCTATGACCGGCATCCCGACACAAAGCCGACTGTCCCAACGAAACAACCGGCTCAACAGGTCTAACGGGCACAACCGGCTCAACGGGCTCAACCGTCTAAACGGTCAATGTGGCTTTACCCTTATCGAAATGATGGTGGCGGTTTCCATTATCGCGATCGTTCTGACAGCCGTCTACCGCTTGCACTCCCAGACGCTGTTGATGACCATTGGGGCCCGCTTTTACACCGTGGCGCCGCTGCTGGCACAAAATAAATTGGTCGACATCGAACTGAGCTCCGCACAAGAACTGGCCCAGGGAACCGGTGACTTCGGCAAAGATTTTCCCGATTACACATGGGAGGTCACCATCGACGACGTCAGCAGTGATCAACTCAAGACGGACTCAGGGCAATTAAAGGGCGCGGTGGAAAAACTGAAAAGAATCGATATAAAAGTTTTGTTCAACGAGGGTGAGATGGCTTACAACCTCCGCACCTACCGTTTCATGGCAAAGTGACGCGACAGTCGCCTCTACGGACTCGAAGAAATTGGTTTGGGCAAGACCGGAAGGAGAAGGCTGTATTGGCATTTGCCGACGATCGATGACACAGCCCAAAACTTTAATCTGAAAGCCTATGACACATAAAGAAAGGAGACGTTCGACACAATCGGTTCGACCAAACGCTCATGATCTTCCCCATTCGATTCATAAATGATGAGGTCCGGCTTCGGCGATGCAGGCCACGAACACCCAAAGAAAAACGGTCCGCAATGCGTGGCTTCACCTTGCTCGAGATCCTCATTGCCATATTTATCTTCGCGGTCGTCATCACGACTGTATTCGGTTCTTTCAATTTCGTCTTCGGAAAGATCGGAATCATCGAAGAGAGCAGGACAACCTATGAAATGGCAAAGGATTGCCTGAACCGCATGTCGATCGATCTCGCATCGGCTTATTTCAGTCAGTCACCGGCCTACAAACCGCCAAAGGAAGATGGAGAGCTGGACCCATACCGCCTGGTGGGGAAGCTATCCGACGCGGGGGGCGAGGATTTCGGTCAACTGAGGTTCACCGCCATGGCCCACCTACCGCTGCAACAGCGCCAGCGCGACGGCGTAGCAGAAATCATTTATTACGTTACAACCGATCGCGACGGCACCAGGGTATTGCGACGGTCGGACCGACTCGATTTTTCCGAACCACGCGACAATCTGAGCGGCGATCCGATTTTGTGCGAAAACGTGAAGACCTTGACGTTCACCTATATCGATGCGGAAGACGATGAAAAGGAAACCTGGGATTCAGATTCGGACGATGTCGGCTATGCCACACCACGAGCGGTTCGCATTAAGCTTGAGATCGGCTCGGATGACATTTTTCACACATTCGAGACGACGGTCCTGTTTCCCCAATACCGACAGGCTCTCAAATTGGCCGGTTGATATCACGACAACGAGCCTTGAGTATATATAGATTATTGCATAATTTGAAACAATTAGGACCGATAACCAACAAGCGGGGCATGGCCCTCTTGATCACCCTGGCGGTCGTCACGCTTCTTGTCGCTGCCACTGTGGAGCTCAACCGGCAAGCCCGCGCCACGATATTCTCCAGTGCAGCCGTCCGTGACCGCCACCGCCTGGCGGAAATGGTGGTATCCGGGGTCAATGCGGCCATGGCCATGCTGGTTGATTGAGCGGGGCCGAATCCGACTATTATCTTGATCTGGACCCGCCCATAACCATCCGAAACGGTCCCCTAACGCACATAAAAGAACTATTACAGGTCAAGGGGATCACACCGGAGCTGTTTTATGGTACAGATGAATTGCCCGGCCTGTCGGGTTATTTGACGGTCGATGGAATGAGCGATCAGGGCGGCAATTTTACTTTCAACGGCAAAATCAACATCAACACCGCGGAGATACCGGTTCTCATGGCCCTATTGCCGGAGGAAAATCAGGATCTGGGGCTGGCGATCAGCGAATTTCGCCTCGCAAAAACAAGCGACACTTACAACCACGATCTTTCAGGCAGCAACTGGTATAAACAGGTGCCCGGTGCCGGGGATATCGATATTGACAGTGGTCTTATCACCAATCAGAGCGATCTATTCAGGATCGAGGCGTCGGCGAGCCTCAACGGAGTAAGTCTTGCGGCTACGGTGATCGTGCACAGAGAGACCGAACCCGAAACCGGTCTGATAAACTGCCGTGTCTTGAGTTGGGAACAAACTTGATGGTATAATAAGTTTTTAAGTCATTTAAATTTTTAATTCATACTTAGCGCCTCACACAAGAACAGCCGGCAGGCGACCATACCCTGCCGGAAGGAAGACGATGGGCAAAAGAATACTGGGCCTCGACATTCAAAACAAGGCCCTCGCAGCGGTGTTGGTCAACAGCGGCATAAAAGAAAGCCGGGTGGAGGCCTACACCTATATTCCGTTTCCGGAGGAAGGCGAAGCCCCCCTGGCCGCGGCTCTAAATACGCTGGTCCAAGAGATGCCGGTAGGGGGCTGCGTGTGCATTGTTTCGATACCCGCCGACCACGTGTCATTTAGAAATTTGCAGGTGCCTTTCAAACAGGTTAATAAAATCAGACAAATTTTACCGTTTGAACTCGAACCGATGCTTCCCTTTCCTTTAGATGAGGTCGTTATCGAGTTTCATCCGATAAAACGCGATGGACAGGGTGAACAAACGGATGTGATCGCAGCCGCCTGCAATGTGTCCGGCCTCAAATCCATCTTGGACCTTTTAGGCACCCATCATATCAATCCGGAGATCGTGACGGTCAGCGGTTACCCGTCGGCACTCTGCCTGGCGCGGTTGGGCGAACTCCCCGAAAACTCCCTGATTGTGGATGTCAGAAGCGGCAGCAGTACGATTTTCGTCGTGATTTCGGGACAGCTCTCGATGGTGCGGGCCCTGCCCACCGACCGGGCTTACGAGTCGCACGCCGACATGCTTGGGCAAAGCATCCAACGAACCTTGTATGCCTTGGAGGAAAGCGGTGACCGCCCATTTAAGCCCGAAAAGATCTTTGTCACTGGACCGGCGCTGAGTGAAAACGGTTTTGAAGCGTCGCTCGCGCGGCTGTTGAAGGTGCCGACGGAGCGCACCGATCTGGTCAGAGATACACAGGCCAGGATAAGAGTAGTACCGGCTGATTCCTGGAAACCCCACCAAATGAACAATGCCCTCGCCCTGGCGCTGATAGAGGTCATTGGTATCAAAGGGCTGAATTTTAGAAAAGGCCCCTTCGCCATAAAAAAACGTCGACTTTTCCGGATGTGAAGAAAATCGTCAATCCCCTGCAGCAGATGCGGGTTAACATCGAGGAAGTGCGCAAGGTTTCCCTGCAACCAACAGGCGGGCAGGGAAACATGCTGACCATCGACATATTGAATGAAATCAGCAAAGGCATACCGGACGACATCGACGTAAAATTTACCCGCACCGTTATCGGGGAAAACAACGTGGTGATCAACGGCGACTCCGACACGTTTAATTCCGTCGACGCCATTAAAAATCGGCTCGAGCAGAGCAAGGACTTCAAAACGGTCACGATTGTGTCGAGCACCAAGGATGATTCGAACAATCGGATTAAGTTTCGATTGAAAATAGGGTATTAAAGACTTTGAATTTAATCGGGCTATCTGTTTGACATGAAAAAATTGTTAAAATTGCTGCCGATTACGATCACCAAACGTGAGAAATACGCCATCTGGATTGCCGGAGCCCTGATCGCCGTCGTGGTCCTGATGCAGGCCATCATTTTTCCGTTGGTAGAAAAGAGGCAGCAGCTGAACCGGCAGATCGAGGTTCAAACCCAGACCCTGAAAGAAATGCTGGTTCTCAAAGCAGACTACGAAGGCACCAAGAAAATCGCCGACTCCGAAAGAGGTAGAATGGCCGGAAGAAGCAGTGGATTTACGCTGTTTTCCTTCCTCGACACCCTGGCCGGACAAGTCGGGCTCAAGGACCGCATCGCATACATGAAACCCTCGAAAACGACCCTCGAAAACACGCCGTATGCCCTGTCGGTCGTAGAGACCAAGCTTCAGAACATCACAATGAAACAGTTGACCTCTTACCTTTACAGAATAGAAACGTCGGACAATCTGGTACGGGTAAAGGGGCTGTCGATATCCAAAACGGGCAAGCAGGCTGGAACCATAGATGCAGTCTTGATGGCAGAGACGTTCGACACCCGGTGATTCAACCGAGACTCGTGCCGCACCGTGCACCGGCGGCTGTGACGGATTTTCGAATTCGCGGCCGTCAGTGGACCCGACGGGCCGGGCGTTCGGACACAACTTGAAACAAAAAGGCAAACAGGCGACCTTGAGGAAAATGAGACCTACGACGATCAATCTGAAAACTATCGGATGCTGTATGATCGTGCTGCTGATCATCATCGCAGGCATCACCGTGACCCGCGCGAATGCGGCTTCCAGCGCAGGCAATTCACAGGACCGCTTCGTCACCATTGACTTCAACAACGTCGACATCAACGTTTTTATTAAGTTCATCAGCGAACTGACCGGCAAAAACTTCATCATCGACCAGCGCGTCAGGGGCAATGTCACCATCATTTCACCGACCAAAATATCGGTTGCAGAGGCTTACAAAGTGTTCGAGTCGGTGCTGGAAGTCAATGGCTTCAGTACCGTACAAGCGGGAGAGGTAACCAAGATACTTCCCTCCCCGGAAGCCCGCACGAGTGATATCCCGACCCGCACCAGCACCAGGCCGGTAAAGCCGCAAGACCAGCTCGTTACCCAATTGATCCCCCTGACTTACGCCGATGCCGATGAAATCAAAAGACTGTTCACCCCCATGGTGTCCAAAACCAGTCTCATCGTTGCCTACGACCCGACCAACACGCTGATCGTTACCGACGTGCTGTCGAATATCCAACGACTGATCAAAATTTTGAAAGAAATCGATGTGACCGGCGTCGGCCGGCAAATATCGGTCATCCCCCTTGAGCATGCCGACAGTACCAAAATGGTCGAAACCCTGACGGCCCTTTTTCAGACCAGGGGTGCGCCCAAGAGGAGAACGGCCAGCAGCCGCGACGACACCAAATTTGTCGCCGACGAGCGCACCAATACGGTAATCGTGCTGGCCAGTGAAGTGGAGATGGCCCGGGTCAGGCAGTTGATCGACTTTCTCGATCGTGAAACTCCGCGGGGGAAGGAAAAAATACGGGTCTACTACCTCGAATATGCCAACGCGGAGGAAATTGCCAAGGTGCTGCAAAACCTGCCGAGCAAGGAGGCCACCCAAACCAAGGGTAAGGGTGCAACCGGCGCAACCGGCGCCCCTCTTCTCGCGGGAAAGGTGAACATCACGGCCGACAAGGCCACCAACAGCCTTGTGATCACAGCCAGCAGCGACGATTACACGGTGGTGGAAGAAGTCATCAAGAAACTCGATATACCGCGACCGATGGTTTATATCGAAGCCGTGGTCATGGAGGTCAACGCTCAAAAAGATTTCAGCCTGGGAACGCAATGGACCGCGGCCGGCAGCACCAACATCGGCAACAAACCCGCCGCCGTGGGCGGGGGTTTTCTGGCACCAAATTCGGCCATTCCCGCTTTGACCCAGGGCGTACTGCCGCAGGGGTTCTCCTTCGGCGTATTTACCGAAGCGATCGATATTGCGGGAATTAAGTTCAACAACCTGACCGCACTGATACAAGCGTTCAAGCAGGACAGAGACGTCAATATCCTGCAGACGCCGCAGATTCTAACCACCGAAAACGAGGAAGCCAAAATCAACGTCGGCCGGAACATCCCTTTCCAGACCCAATCGTCCACCACCGACAATCAAACCTTCAACTCGTTCGAATACCGCGATGTCGGCACGATTTTAAAAATCACGCCGCACATCAGCATCGAGAGGCTCGTGCGTCTCACCATCGGTCTCGAGGTCAGCGCTCTGGAATCGACGACGGATTTCCGTCCCACCACGCTCAAGCGCACGATCGACACCACGGTTATCGTGGACGACAAGAGCACCATCGTCATCGGCGGACTGATTGAAGATACGAAAGCCGTTTCCGAATACAAGGTTCCCCTGCTGGGCGATATACCGGTGCTCGGATGGCTTTTTAAAGTTCAGAACAGCTCGCAGCAGAAAACCAATCTTTTCATCTTTCTGTCCCCGCACGTCATCAACAATCCGTCCGAAGCCGCTGACGTATACGGCCAAAAGAAAACAACGATGGATATCTTGCGCGGCGACCAAAGCGAAGAGCCCCAGATCCAAGAAGGAAATATTAAACTGTTTGGCATTCCCAGGCGAATGCCCTCAAGCGCCATAAAACAATAAGATTAAAGAAGGCCGATGGAGAACAGACTGTTCCACATCCTGGAAAACAGCTTCGGGATTTCCGAGGCGCGCTTCGAAGAAGCCATGCTGGCCAAGAAAGAAAAAGGCGGCCGCCTCGGCGACATCCTGGTTACCCGAAACATCCTCTCGGAAAGACAGCTGCTCGAAGCGATGAGCTTTCTCTATGACCTGCCGGTCTGGTTCGATCTGCCGCTCGACAACATCGACTTCGCTTTCACCCGCAGCATCCCGATCCAGTTTCTGAAAAAATACCTCATGGTTCCGCTGGTCATCAACGTCCAGGAGAACGAAAACGACGTCAAAGCGCCGCCGGAAGAACAACGTCTCGAAGAGGCGCTGACACCGCATTCCAAGTATGTTATCGCCATGAACGACCCGTCCAGTTTTCAGCCGCTCGACGATCTGGTGCGCACACTGGGGCTGAAAGAATATGACGTGGTGCTTTCGACCAAAGAAGCCATCCTGTCCGCCATCAACATTTCCTACGACCTCAGCCAGAGCACGGCCGAGGAGCTCGTGCAGGGGCTGGAGGAGGATGGAAGCAACATCATCAGTGAACTCGAAGACACCGCCGACCTGCTGGATGACACCAGCGATGCACCCATCATAAAGCTGGTGAACCATATCCTTTCCCAATCGATTAAGGCCCGTGCCAGCGACATTCATATCGAACCCTACCAGGACAGCTTCAAAGTCCGCTATCGCATCGACGGCATCCTCTACGATTTGTTGACACCGCCCAAGTGGATTCAACCGGCTTTAATCTCACGCATCAAGGTCATGGCCAAGTTGAACATTGCCGAGAAGCGGTTGCCCCAGGACGGCCGTTTGGACATCAAAATCGGCGCCCAGGACATCGATGTGCGCGTATCCACCATTCCGACGTCGTTTGGAGAGCGCGTGGTGCTCCGGCTCTTGAACAAAACCAGTGCGGTCTTCGATCTCCCGGAAATCGGACTGTCTCCCGACCGCTTGGCGTTGCTGAAAGAGCTGGTCCACAGCCCGAACGGGATCATCCTGAACACCGGGCCGACCGGAAGCGGCAAAACCACAACGCTTTATGCGATTCTGACCACGATCAACAAACCGGACATCAACATCATCACGATCGAGGACCCGGTCGAATACCAAATCAAGGGCATCAGCCAGATCCAGGTCAATCCCAAGATCGATCTGACCTTTGCCCGGGGGTTGCGCTCCATCGTCCGCCAGGACCCGGATGTCATTCTCATCGGCGAAATCCGGGACAAGGAAACCGCCGACATTGCCGTTCAGTCGGCGCTTACCGGCCACCTGGTCTTCTCCACTCTCCACACCAACGATTCGGCCAGCGCGATTACCCGATTGGTGGATATCGGTGTCGAGCCATTCCTGATTTCGTCCTCTCTGATTGCAGTCATCGCCCAGCGGCTGCTCCGAACGCTTTGCAACGATTGCAAGGAAGTCTACCAACCCGATGATCTGGCCTTTAAGAGCATCGGTATGGACCCGGAGCGCTCCAAGGATCGGCGGATATATCGGGCAAGGGGATGCGAAAACTGTTTTCATACAGGGTATAAGGGCCGCAATGCGATATTCGAAATCATGGTACTGAATGAAGAATTGAGATCGTTGCTCCTGAAAAGCTATGATTCAAACGTGATTAAAAAAAGAGCACTGGAAATGAATATGTTGTCGCTGCGCCAGGACGGCATTCAGAAACTTCTGAACGGGGTCACCACCATCGAGGAAGTCTTCAGGGTCACCATGAAATAAAGCGCACACCTCAATTCAATTAGCTTAGCGTCACCGTAAGTAAATAATTCCACACGTTGGCATCGAGTTTCAGGCGACATTCGAAACCGTTTATCCGGACGGAGGGGACTACCTCGCCAGCGGGTTTGGTTTTATTTTCGTGTCAAAGGTCTCCTTACCGTTTCCGACCGCTGCCTGGCGGATAAACGGACATCCGTTCCTTGTTGTGCCCAAGTGGTGATCGGAACTCTGATTTCCACCAAAGGCAGCGGCCGTTTGGTTTAGCGAGGTTTGCGCATCAGTAGTTGCGCCTGCTCATCGGTAATGGTACCGTCCGCAATCCCCTTTTCAACCAGCCGGGTCATGAGTGCCCGGCGCTGAGAGCGGAATTCCATCTGGTCGACAATTTTCTTTTCCTGTTGCGGTGTCAGGTAACCGATCTTGGCGAGCTGGTTTACAAGATCTTTCATCTTTGTGTGCATCGTTGTGCGGAATGCCCCTCGATCGATCTGGTATTCAGATAGAAGATCAGGTAGGCGTTCATCGCGAAGCCTTGACGCAATGGTGTCGACCGGCTGCCTCGTCATTTCGGAAAGCGTCTGCACTGTCAAATTCTCGCGCAGGTAACGGTTCAGGAGTTTGGCACCTCCGTCCCCGTGACGACCATGGTGTCGATGGAACCGGGACGGCTGCTCCGGCGGGCCGGAGGCAAACACTGTGCCTGAAAGCGCGAGGGCAAAAACGAGAAGAATGATAACGGAGATCGTTGAGTTCTTTTTCATGGCAGATTTCCTTTCGTATTCAATTGTTGTTGTTTGTAACAGGCTGATTTAGCCTCGTTGGATTATATGATAGGGATCAATTGTGGAGGAAATATGAAGTAATCGTGTGAAGATTGTAGAGATTGAGTGAATTGTGAGGAAAATAGTGCAACTTAAGCTGGCCTATAAAATTTTCGCGGCGTTTTTGTTGACCTCTTTTATAGTTGTCGTCCTCATGATCGGCGGCATGCGCTATATTGTGTCGCGCAATTTTGCGGACTACGTCAACCAAACGGCCCTCGACCGACTCGATGCGCTCGTGGATGCTCTGTCCGCCGAATATCAACGAGACCAGGGGTGGCAGCACTTGAAAGACCGACCCGATCTCTGGCGTGACATCCTGCGGTCCGTCCGGCCGTGGAGAGAATTCGATCGCCGGCCGTCACCCGAAGCCGATGAACCGGCCGGGCCGCCGGTCCCCGGCACGCATGCCGGCCATGAAAGAAATCCTCCTGGAGCTGAAGATTCCGGCTTACCGCCTGAAAAATCCGCCGCGCATCTTCGCCGTCGTCTTCCGCGGGGATTGTCCCTTTTCGATGGCCAGAAGCAGCATATCGCCGGGTGGCCGCTCAGGGGCGCACCGGACAGTTATTCGCTGAGGGAAATAACCGTCAACGACCGGATCGTTGGGTGGCTGGGACTTTACAAGAGAGAAAACCTGTCCAACCCCCTGGTGGTGTCATTTATCAAAGCGCAATCACTGGCATTTTATACCATCGGCGGCGGGATTCTGCTGCTGGCCGCTATTGTGTCGTTTTTACTGTCGAAACACCTGCTGGCCCCTATCCGTCAACTCACCGCGGGAACACGGGCCCTTACGGCCTTCGAATTCGGTACGAAAATCGACGTGCGCACGAAGGACGAGCTGGGCCAACTGGCTGCGGATTTCAACCGGATGGCCGACACGCTTAAAAATTTTGAGAAAATGCGGCGTCAATGGATTGTCGATATATCCCACGAATTGCGAACCCCGCTCGCGATTCTGAAGGGAGAAATCGAAGCCCTGCAGGATGGGGTTAGAAATCCAACCGAAGATAATCTAGCATCGTTGCAATCGGAGGTGGATCGCCTCAGTAAGCTGGTGGAAGACCTGCACCTGCTCTCACTGGCCGACACGAAAAACCTGCTGACCAGAAAAGACGACATCGCGCCGCTTGACATCCTGCAACAGATCATCACGCATTATCAGAACCGACTGGCGAGCCGAAAAATCGATGTTCATCTCGAATTAAAAACCGGCAGCACCGTCACGTTGGAAGGCGACGCCGATCGATTGGCCCGGCTTTTTATCAACTTGCTGGAAAACACGCTGCGTTACACGGATTCACCGGGCATTCTGAAAATCAAGGCCCTCCGCACCGACAGCCGATTGACAATCAGTTTCGAAGATACGGGTCCCGGCGTTCCGCCCGAAGCGATCGGCCGGTTGTTTGATCGGCTTTATCGCGTCGACACATCCAGGAGCCGCGAACTGGGCGGCAGCGGTCTGGGTCTTGCAATTTGCAAACAGATTGTGGAAGCCCATGGTGGAACGATTCAGGCCGCCAATGCATCGTCAGGCGGTTTGCAGATTCGAATCGAGCTGCCGCTCGATTCCGCCGGTCCAGTGAGATGACCAGTGACCCACTCGAGTGGAACATTTATAAGCCCTTTACGCCTTTCATAACCGCAGAGGTGGTCGCCAATGGCACACGAGCATATCCTGATCGTTGAAGACGAACGAAAGCTTGCCGATTTGCTGCGGGATTACCTGAGCGAAGCCGGATACACGGTGTCCTGGCTGGACAGAGGCGACCGGGTGGTGTCGCGTGTCAAGCAGGATCCGCCCGGACTGGTTCTGCTCGATATCATGCTGCCGGGAACGGACGGAACAGAGGTTTGCCGTGAAATCAGAAAATTTTCGAAGATCCCTATTCTGATGATCACCGCCCGGGTGGAAGAGGTCGATCGCATCATCGGGCTGGAACTGGGGGCCGACGATTATATCTGCAAGCCGTTCAGCCCGCGGGAAGTGGTTGCACGGGTTAAGGCCGTTTTGAGAAGAGCGTACAGCGAACCGGAAACAACCCGACTGGCCATCGGACCCATTTCCCTTAACGAGACAACCCGCCGAGTCAGCGTGGACGACGAGGTGTTGAACCTGACACCGAGTGAATTCGGACTGCTTAAAATAATGATGGCCCATCCCGGCCGCGTTTTTTCACGCAGTGAACTTCTGGACAAAGTGCAGGGTTACCAGTTTGAGGGCTATGACCGCACCATCGACACCCACATAAAAAATATCCGCAAGAAGATCGCCGAAAAGCTTCCCGGCCGGGACGTCATCCATACGGTTTACGGCATCGGGTATAAATTCGACAGCGAGACCGAGTAAAACGATCGAATCTTTTTTCCACGTCACCAGGCAAAGAAAAGACTACTTCAGGTCCCTTACCGGCAAGGCGCGGTAAGCCCGCTTGTGGACCATGCGGTCGGTGTAAGATATCCCGCGCTGGAAGTTGAATACCGCCGCCGTTATGGCCTCCACGTCCGAGGTCCACACCCAGCCGCAGCTGATGCGGATCTGAGGGACGATCTTGACCGTCTGGCCGCAGACGGTTTCGTAACCCTTATAGGCCGGATCCCTGACGTAAAGGGTCTTCAGTTCACCCGCCGTCGGCAGACGCCAATTTGGGTATTTTTTCACAAGGGTGTCGGGAAAAGTGTATTGAACCCAGCGCGTGGCCTGCTTCCAATCGATGTCGCCGTCATTGTCCGTCTTGGACCACATCAGGTTCAGCTCGTGATCGGTGACCGTACCGTCGCCGTTGTCGGTAAAACGGTCCTGCGACTGGACAGCAGACACAATTAATACGATCATCGCCAGCGCCAAGCTGGCCCATAATGCCGTTCGATTCACCATGTCTCCCCCTTTCAGCAAAAAATCTGCTGCATTGGTGGCGTGTAAATCACAAAACGGCCGGTTTTTTAATGGCGGCAGGCGGTAAAAACCGGGAGCACTTTAAAACCGAACCCCGGCGGTCAGACATGTTTCTACTGCCTATTGCCATCGGAAACATGAATGCGTTTACGCAGTCGTTCGGCACTCTCTTCATCTCGATAGGAAATGACGGTGACCGGCGAACGGCGAAAAATCTTCTCTGCAACGGATCCCACGAATATGTGCTCCAGATCGGATCGCTCTTTGACGCCCATGACGACCATCTGGACTTCTTCTCTGACGATCGTTTTCAACAGCTCCTCCAGGGGATTTCCCACCGGAAGCCGCACTGTCATCTTCTCAGCCGGAAACGAGGTTTTTTTGACATAACCTTCCAATAACGCTTTGCGCTCGTTTCTGATACTTTCCACATAATGCTCGCCGTCAATCTTATAACCCAAGGCGGCGACGCTGCGGACAGCCTCAACATCCCGGGAGTTGATGACACTGGCAACCAGCAGGTCGGCGTCGAATTTCCTGGCCAGTTCTGCGGCATAACGAAATGTACCCTCGGAATAACTGCTGAAACCAATGGCTACCATGACGGTATGAATCCCTTGCATTCACTCACCCCCTTTTTGTGACTTGCCGCTTTGCCTGCCCCTCACGCAACGGCCGGTGAGGGCAGCGTCTTGGGTGTTCGTGGTCTTTGCATGAGGTACACCAGTCCCCAGAGGGCTATCCCCATGAGATACACATAATAACGCTGTTCAAAGGGAATGCCGACCAATGAGGCGATCAGACCCGGTCGCATCAGTATCACGGTCACCGCCAAGAACAGCGGAATTTCGTAAAAACGATTTTTGGCGACAAACCACCCCTGAGTAGCCGATGCAAAGGCAAAGTTCCCCACGCATGCCATGGCGAAAATCAAAAGGCCCTGGGGCCAGCTGTTGATGTTGTGCAGGATCAGGTCACTGTTGAAAATGAACATGAAGGGCAGGATGGCCGTGCGGATGTCGTACATGAATCCCTGGATGCCGGTGGGAATCGGTGGCGACTTGGCAATCGCCGCGGCCGCGTAGGCCGCCAGACCCACCGGGGGCGTGTCGTCGGCGAGGATGCCGAAGTAAAAGCAGAACAGATGGGCCGCCATCAGAGGCACGATGAAATCGTTCATCTGTCCGATGTGGACGATGGCCGGTGCCGTCAGCGAAGCCATGACGATGTAGGTGGCCGTGGTGGGCAATCCCATGCCGATGACGAGACTGGCAAACGCCGTGATCACCAGCATGAGGTAGATGTTGCCGCCCGAGAGCACATCTATAATTTCCGTGACCAGTTGCCCAAGTCCCATGGCCACCACGCCGACGATGATGCCGGCGGCGGCGGTGGCCAGTGCCACGGCCACCATATTGCGCGCACCGCTGGCAAGGGCGGCGAAAATATCACAGATACCCTGCCAGAAAGCCGGTTTCAAGGGCTCTTTATTGAGGTAAGCCACCACCGGCCGCTGCAGGAACATGATGATGGCCATAACCCAGCAGGCGTTGAAGGCCGCCGTGTCAGGGGTGTGCCGCACAACGATCAGCTCGTAGAGCAGCATGGCGATGGGCAGCAAATAATGCGCACCAGCTATCAGCGTCTTGAAGAATTGTGGCAGGTCGCTCTTGTCCATCCCCTTCAACCCCAGCTTGGAGGCCTCGATGTGGGTAATGTACAACAGCGCCGCATAGGAAGCAAAAGCCGGTACGGCCGCCGCCTTGATGACATCCACGTAGGGCACGTTGACGTATTCGGCGATGATGAAGGCGGCAGCGCCCATGATGGGCGGTGCGATCTGACCGTCGGTGCTGGCGGCCACCTCGATGGCAGCGGCCTTGGTGGGCGGGTATCCCACTCTTTTCATCAACGGGATGGTAAACGTACCTGTGGTAACGATGTTGGCGATGCTCGATCCGTTGACCAGTCCGGTCATACCGCTGCCCAATACCGCCGCTTTGGCCGGCCCGCCCTTGAAACGCCCCAAGAGGGAAAGCGCCAGTTGGATAAAATAATATCCGGCCCCGGCCTTATCGAGCATGGCGCCGAACAGCACGAACAGAAAAACGACCGTGGCCGACACATCCAGAGGAATCCCGTAAATGCCTTCGGTGGACATGGTCAGCTGCCCCAGGAGGCGGTTCAGCGAAACCCCCTTGAACTCGATCACTTCGGGCATGTAAGGTCCGGCAAATGCGTAGATGATAAACACCGAGGCAATGATAGAGAGCGCCGGCCCGATTACCCGACGCGAGGCCTCGAGCAGCAATACCACCAATGCCGAGCCAATGACCAAATCCCTTAAAATCGGCGTGCCGTAGCGCATCGCCAGCCCCTCGTAGTCTATGGCGATGTACAACGCCGAGAAAGCCGCCACAATGGCCAGAACGTAGTCGAGTAGTGGGATCCTGTCGGTTGTGGAAAAGTAGTTGGTTCCGAAGCGCGGTTTTTTGAACAACGGGTAGTTCAAATAAACGATCAGCATGGCAAAGGCCAGATGGATGGCCCGGATAAAGGTCGAGTCGAGTATCAGCCAGCTGGCGGTGGACAGTTGAAACAGACTCCAGGCCACTCCGATGGTGGGAATCACCCACTTCGATGGGCCTGTCGGCCTTCTGCCGATGCCCTCTTCCTCTTCGGCCATGCGCTTGGCTAGTTCTATCCCCTCGTCCTTGTCGGAAATCTCAACATCACTCATGGTGTCACCTCTTGCTCGACAACATTCTCTATTTCGGGGCCATTGCCGTTTCGGAAGCTCAATGTGGACAGGAGATTGTGCTCAGAACGAAAATCGGGCCGCAAACAGCCGAGTGGTCAGTATCGTCTTTTTCAGGGCTCTCTCGGACGCAAGGCGGATACTAAGGCTCGCGACAAAATAAGTTAGTGATTTCGGGCGCTGGGGCACCCGACCGACAAGGCGTAAAACCACATGAATATCTGGCTATTCCGATATCTTGCACCGCAAACGGACGGGGTGCACCAGCGTCCAAATGATACGCTATTTTTTAGCAAGCCCTTAGATCGATTATGCGCTACTTCATCAGCCCGGCTTCCTTGTAATATTTCATGGCGCCGGGATGTATGGGGGCCGATAAGCCCTCGAGCATACTCTCCTTGGTCAGCCCTTCATAGGCCGGATGCAGCGTTTTGAAGGTGTCGAAGTTGTCAAAAACCTCCTTGGTGATGGCATAAACGACTTCATCGGGCACCTTGGACGAGGTCACGAAAGTCGCTTTTACACCGAAAGTCGGAATATTTTCCGTGTTGGCGGCACCGGGATAGTCTTTTATCAGCGTCACGGACTTGGCGTAATAAGGATATTTTTTCACGATCTTATCCACGTTCGGGATTTCAATGAACTTCACCTTGCGCGTTCCGGCCGTGGCTTCCTTGTAATATCCGCTGGGATGCCCGACGGTGTAAAAGCCGGCGTCCAGTCTGCCGTCCTGAATCATACCCGGCGCCTCCGCGGCCTTCAGACTCTCCGCGTAAAAATCTTTCTCGTAGTCCAGGCCATTGGCCTCTAAGGCATCGATGGCATTTTGGCGATACCCGGAGCCGATATTGCCGATATTGACCCGTTTCCCCTTGAGGTCTTGTATGGTGTTGATGTTCGCGTCTTCGGCGGCGATCAGGTCGACATTTTCGGAGTGGATCGAAAAAACCGCCCGCAGATCCTTCTGGGGCCCCTTTTCTTCCCACTCGGCCAGGCCTTTGACGGCCTGGTACTGGCGGTCGGATTGGGCCACACCGAACTCGAGGTCACCGGCCATGATGGCATTGATGTTGAACACCGAGCCGCCGGTGGACTCCACTGTGGCCCGGATACCGTATTCATCGCGCTTGGCGTTGACCATTTTAGCGATGGCGCCGCCGGTAGGATAATAAACACCTGTAATGCCGCCGGTACCGATGGTCACGAAGGTGGTTTTGGCTTGAACGTCCGCCGGCGCGACTCCCATAAGCACCGCAAAACAAAACAGGACTGCCAGACTCAACATAATTGACTTTTTCATAATGCCTCCTTTTTTCTACAGTTAGCGCAAACCGAAGAAACCGTAACGTTAATTTTTTCGAACGGTTCCGTTGTCTGCCGGAAAACCGATCGGGTCTCCAGTTTCACCGAGTTTTATTAACAGGTCAAAATCAATGAACGCACCATTGTTACTGAACGATCATGTATTATCTATTGACCCTTTAATTCCTTAGCAGAACCGAAGAAGCAATACAACAGTTTTGTAAGGTTATTTTTAGCTGAAAGATGCCGTTTCTGGATGGACTCTGATTAGTTCGCCAGATGATACTTCCGGGAAAGGGCTGTATAGTGCAGGGCCTCCTCCAGACGTCCGCGTTTGAGACATCCTTTGGCATAGACGGCGCATTTTTTCCGCAGGGCGATGACCGCGGCATTGCGTTGAATCGGGGTCAACCTGGCTGACTCGATCAACTTCACCAATGAACGGATGCGGTACCTGTCCAGTGAAGACTGCCGTGACAGCTGGTCTTCGTGCCCGCCGCGTTTGATCGTGAGCGGCTTGTCAATCAAGTGCACCGGGAACCGGCAACCGACCCTTAACCAAAGGTCGTAATCCTCACAGGCCGGCAGGCTTTCGTCAAACTGGCCGACCTTCTCGAACAGCTCCCGCTGAACCATAACCGCCGAAGGACTTACGAGGCACAGCTCGAGCGAGCGCTCGAATATCATGCCGGAAGGTTTGCGGTGCCGTTTGCCGGGATTGACCCGCAGGCCGTTGCGAATCCAGATTTCCTCGGTCTGGCAGATTAATGCCGCCGGATTCCTTTTGAAAAAATCGACCTGGACGGCAAGCTTCTTGGGCAGCCAAATGTCATCGGAGTCGAGCAGCGCGATCAGCGGCCCCGAGGATTCGCCGATGCCGCGGTTGCGGGCAGCGCTGACCCCCTGATTGGCCTGGCGGATCACCCGCAGCCGGTCCCCATAGGCATCCAGAATTGGCGGTGTGCGGTCGGACGATCCGTCATCCACGACAATCAGTTCGAAATCGGCATAGGTCTGTCCGAGCACAGAATCGATTGCATCCCGCACGATCCACCCGCGGTTGTAAGTCGGAATGATGACGGAGACAAGTGGATCAGTTATGGTCGATGGCGTATAGGTCATGGAAAATAAAAATGAAGCCGCTGGTGATAGGTCAAGAATGCAGGCAATGGGTAATCGGTTATGGGTAATAGGTCAAGGATAAGGCCGTTTTTGTAATAAAGACGATTGTCCTCAACCTATTACCCGTTACTCATCACCCATGACCTATTCCCTATTTTTTATCCCATCCTCTCGACCTCCATCATCCGCTCCCGCAGCCGTTTCTCCGATACCGGAACGGCAGTGCGGAGTTCCTGGGCGAAGAGCGACACTTTGTACTCTTCGATCAACCAGAAGAAATCTTCAATCGCCTTTCGCTTCTCAGGGCTCGAAGTCGTCGATAGGCTTTGAATCAGATGATCCAATCCGGCAGTGAAGGGCGCCAGATCGGCGGCTTTCACCTGGTCCTTTTCCAGGTTGTCAGCAGCGCGCCTGGCGCGAATCTCGACCGCCTGCACATAGCGCGGAAGGTGTTCGAGACGCTGCAGATCGTAGAGTTTAATAAAGTTTTCAGGCACCAGGCGCATCAATTCCGTTTTCAGGCGACCGTAAAAGGCAGCCAGAGCCGGGTTGGTCCGGTTAGTGGTTTCCAGCTGATGAATGCGGGTCCGGGCTTTGTGATAGGCATCGATAACGGGCAGGAAACGACCGACAATATCCCGGCCGTAGGGTATTATTTTGGCTCCGAGCGCTTTGGCCTGATCGACGAAGGCCGCGCCGGTGCGGATGTTGCGTTCGAACAATCGTGAGACAACGGTATCGTAAAGGCGTTTTTCGACACGCCGGATCCCGCCGAAATAGCGTGCCGCCTGCGAACGGTCGGGCGAGAGTGCCAGGGTTTTCTTCAGAAATTTCATGTCCTTCGAAAAATGGAGTCTGTAAAGGGCCGCGACCCCCTTGACATGTGACGCCTCCGCCGCATCCCGCCTTTGAAAGAGTCGCAGGTTGATGCTGTGCCCCGAATCGCTCTCTTCCACCGCCAGACCGGGAAAAACAACCCAGTCACCGCCGCCCTGCACCGCCAGTTCGAGGCTTTCCGGCAGATCGCCGAAATCCCAGCTCGTTATGCGGGTTTTCTCCCACCGGCGCCGGGCCGCTTCCCAATCAGCGGCCGGAAGATCGCTTGAAACGCCCTGCCGCAGGATATCCGTATCGCGTGAACTGCGGATGATCTCGCCGCGGGGCCCGGTGATGGCGATCCGCATGATCAGATATTCCGGCAGCCCGTCGGTTGACCAGGCCGTACCGGGTATATCGACCCCAAAATGCCGGTATATCAATTTCCCCAGGGAACTGATCAACGCCTCGTTCCCCGCGCCTATTTCATCGGCGATGATTTCTGCCGAGCGGGCGATGGGAACGAGCTGCTTGCGATACTGCTTGGGCAGTCCTTTTAGAAGCGTTTCGATTTTCTCCTGCAGCAAACCGGGAACCAGCCGATCGGTTTGGCCGGGCGGGATCGCCGCGGCGGCAGTAGCCGGAATGGTGACGGTCAAACCGTCGTCCGGCTGACCCGGATCGAAGCGGTAACTGCAGCGATATCGCCCCCCTCCCAGCTCTACGCGGTCCGGATACCGGTCGAGGAGATCATTTTCAACCGGGCCGTTCATCACGTCCTCCGGCGCCATCCTCAGAAAACCGTCGCCGCCCTTTTCACGGATCAGACGGTTCAGCGTACGCAGATCGTAAATCCTCTGCAGGCGGCTCCTGTAAAACCGCACCATCTCCTCATCATCCACCAGAATGTCCCGCCGCCGGATGCGGTCTTCAATGTCTTTGATGCGCTGGATCAATTTTCGATTGCTGAGCAGAAATGCAGGCGGACGAAGCACATCGCCGTCTACCAGGGCACCGCGGATGAAAACCTCGGCGGCGGTTTCAGGGTCGATGGGTCCGAAAGATACCGTACGGCCGGTCACAATCACCAATCCGAAGAGACTGACCTGCTGACTGGCGACGACCTCCCCCCGGCGGGCATCCCAGCGCGGATTCACATACGTGGATCGACACAGAGATCCGCCCAGTTCTTCCAGCCATGCGGAATCGACGGTGGCGGCCATGCGGGCAAAAAGGCGGCTCGTCTCGACCATCTCGGCCGCAACGATCCAATCACCGGCCCGGTTGAACAGGGCTGAGCCGGGAAAGATCATCACTTCGCGTCCCTTGGCGGCTTGAAAGACATTTTTTTCCTTCCTGATGGCAATATTGGATAAAAAGCCGCTCAGCACGGCCTTGTGGATGGCCGCATAGCGGCCGTCGGTGTCCACTTCAGCTGCACCGGCCCGTGCAAGGCCGTTTTCGGCCAGAATGTCGTTGAGTTGCACATGGATATCGCGCCACTCGCGCATGCGGCGATAAGAAAGAAAGTGTGCCCGACAGAACTTTTTCATTTGGCCGGTCGTTTTTTGCGCGCGCCAGGTTTCCTGATACCGGTTCCAGATGTTGACCAGGGTTAAAAAGTCCGAGGCCGGGTCGACAAAAACGGCCTGAGCCCTGTCGGCCTCTTCGGCGCGATCGACCGGACGTTCACGGGGATCCTGAATACTTAAAGCGGCCGCGATGACGGTCACATCTGCCAGGCAGCCCTGCTTCCCGGCCTCGATCAACATGCGTGACAGGCGCGGATCGACCGGCAGGCGTGCCATCAGGGCGCCCCGCTTCGTCAGGAACAAGCCCGGGCGCAAGTTGGACCCATCCGCCTTTCTGCGACCCTTGCGGCGCTTTTTGCCGCGACCGCCGCCTCCGGCCTTTTGCGCCTCTTCCTCTTCTCCGGCGGGGTTTTCGGTAACGGCACCGAGTTCCTTGAGGGCTTCCGTACCGTCGCGGATGCTTTTGGCCGCCGGCCGGTCGATAAACGGGAAAACGGCCATGTCGCCCAGCTTCAAAGCCGTCATTCGCAGAATGACGTCGGCCAGGTTGGACCGCAGGATCTCGGGCGGCGTGAAGAGCGGCCGCGAGAGATAGTCTTCCTCGCTGTAAAGCCGGATGCAGACACCGTTTTCCACTCGCCCGCAGCGTCCCTTGCGCTGGTCGGCACTACTGCGCGAGACCGGTTCGACCGGCAGGGCGGTGGTGCGTGTGCGCGGATTGTATTGGGATACACGAGCCAGCCCGCTATCCACCACGTACCGGATACCCGGAATCGTCAGAGACGTTTCGGCAACATTCGTGGCAACGATGATCTTTCGACCCTTGGTCCGAGTGAAGACCCGTGCCTGTTCATCTGCCGTTAAACGGGCAAACAGCGGCATCACCCGTTCTCCGCGAACGCCGTCCCCCTCGAGAATCTCACAGGTTTCACGAATGTCCTGCTCCGTCGGCATGAAAACCAATATGTCGCCGTAAGGCCCGCGGCGCTTCAGCCGGCGGATCGCGGCGACCGCCGTCTCGACGTGCGTCATGTCACCGTTCGGATCGTCAGAAGTTGCAGCAAATAAGGGGTCGTCAGGATAGTAGCCCACATCCACCGGGTAGAGGCGCCCGGACACCTCGATCACCGGTGCATCGTCGAATGCCCGCGAAAACTTCTCGGTATCGATAGTGGCCGACGTGATAATCAACTTGAGATCGCGCCGTTTCTTCAGAAGCGTCTTCAGCAGGCCCAGTACGAAGTCGATGTTCAGGCTGCGTTCGTGGGCTTCGTCTACGATGATGGTGTCGTATTCACCGAGATAGCGGTCTTGCTGAACTTCGGCCAGCAGGATGCCGTCGGTCATGATTTTGATGAAGGCGTCCGGCCCGGTGCGGTCCTGGAAACGGATCTTGTAACCTACTGAACAACCGACCGGTTCGCCCATTTCTTCGGAAATCCGGCGCGCCACAGATGTCGCTGCGATCCGTCGGGGCTGGGTGCAACCAATTTTGCCGTCGATCCCCCGGCCGGCCGCCAGACAATACTTCGGAAGCTGGGTCGTTTTACCGGAGCCGGTTTCACCGGAGACGATCACCACCGCATGCAACGCGATGGCGGCGATGATGTCGTCTTTTCGGTCGGTGATCGGTAGGGCGGGAACATCGGTGACACAGGGCCGGTTCGCCGCACGTTTCCGCCTCCGCGCGGCCGAGGCCACAAGCCGCCGCTCGATTGCCGCCAGCTGCTGCCGGTAACTTTTCTGCGTCATCCGCCCGGCATGACGGCGCTTTAGCCGCGCGAGTCTGTGGAGTACGGCATATCGGTCGACACTCATGGCATCGGCCAGAAGCGACTCGATTCTATGGATATCGTTTTCCGGCATTGACCAACTATGGATTGGTGTTTTAAAAGAAAAACGTTATATCTTATCAAACGGATGGTCACAAGAAAAGTACCGAACCGCCGCTTGTCAGATGGTCGATACAACGTGATGAGTTCCCAAAACATGTTCGGATTTTGAGGAAATGTTACGGTCTAACGCTCTAACTCCACCACCCCAAAACGGAGGCTACCATGAATTTTGTCGTCATCGGTGCAGATGCCGCCGGCATGAGTGCTGCCAGTCGGGCAAAACGCACCATTTCCGACCTCGAAGTGACGGTTTTTGAAAAAACCCGCGATGTTTCATACAGCGCCTGAGGGATCCCTTACAATATAGCCGATCCCCGGCGGGGTATCGAAGAATTGGTTGTCAGAAGGGCCGAGGTCTTCCGCGATAAGCAGGGCATCAATCTGTTCACCGGCCACCCGGTTGCCCACATCGACCGGTCCGCAAAAGTCGTTGGCGGAATAACCCTGGAGGGCAAACCGTTTGAGACACCATACGACAAGCTATTAGTCGCCACCGGCGCCAACCCGACCCTGCCCGAATTTCCGGGCGTCGACCTGCCGGGTGTCATGACGCTGAAGACGCTTGAAGACGGCCGGCAAATCAAGGCGATGATTGCCGCCGAAAAGGTCAAAAAAGTGGTGATTCTCGGGATGGGCTACATCGCCTTGGAAATGTGCGAAGCCCTGCGTGCGCTCGACCTCGAGGTGGCCATGGTCAAACCCGGCCCCCGATTTCTCCCTTGGCTTCAGGAAGAACTGGCCGACAGGGTCAAGGAAGAAGTCACCACCCAAGGTGTGGCGGTGCACGCCGGTCACCGGATCAAGCGTATCGAAACGGTCGGTGACGGCTTGCGGGTCGTCTGCGAGGGACTGACCCTCGAAAGTGAAATGGTGCTGGTGGGCATTGGGGTCACCCCCAACAGTGACCTGGCCGACGCCGCCGGCATCGCGCTGGGCGTGAAAGGTTCGGTCGCCGTGGACCGCAGACTGCAAACATCGGATCCCGATATCTACGCAGCCGGCGATTGCGCCGATGCCTACCACGTGGTGACGGGGCATAAAACTTGGATTCCGCTGGCCTTGCGTGCCAACCGGGCTGGTTGGGCCGCCGCCGACAACGTCTGCGGGCAGGCTGTAGAGCTGCCGGGTGTGGCCGGGACCGCCGTTTTCCGAGTGTTCGAGATGGAAGTGGCCCGGACGGGTCTCACGCCACAGGAAGCTGAAAAAGCGGGCTTTGAGCCGGCGGAAAAAATGATCAAGACAAGATCCCGCGCTCATGCCCATCCGGGAGGCAGCCCGATTTACGTGAGTCTGGTCGGCGACAAAAAAACCGGCCGCTTGCTGGGCGCCCAAATGGTCGGCCGGGAAGGCGTCGCTCACCGGATAAACGCCCCGGCCGTCGCCCTGCACGCGCGGATGACCGTGGAAGATTTCAGCCAGACCGACTTGTCCTACGCGCCGCCATTCGGCCCGACGTGGGACCCGTGTCTGACCGCCGCCAACCAACTGTTAAAGGTGTTGTAGCACGTTTTTAAAGAACCGTTTTACAAAATGTATTTGATGGATATGTTGAAAAGAAAAGATCGCACTGCACGACCGACGGCAAAAGGCGTAATGGGTTGCCACAATAACATAATCAGACCCGCAAGTAGAAACTTGCCACTTGAAAATCGGAGCCCGGAACCAGTGGTGGTTAAGGGCAATGAACGTTTAGTCGATAAAATCGATGATATCCTTTAACTGACAAAACTGACCTAACCGACGCAACTGACTTAACCAATTTTTATTCACCGACTTCTATATTGAATCGTAAGCTCTCTTAAGCGAGGGTGTAGAAACGGCCGGGATAAGAACCGGACAGAGAGGATAAGATGAAACTGGCGATGATCGGCCTTGGTCGTATGGGCATTAATATGGTGCGACGTCTGCTGGCGGGCGGCCACCAAGTAGTTTTCGCCGCGGATCTTGTGGCTGATGTTGCCGGCGGGCCGGGTCGTTGATGAACACATTGACCGGCTGGCGCCTCTGCTGGCCGAAAACGACATTTTGATCGACGGCGGCAATTCCTTCTACAAAGACGACATCCGCCGGGCGGAACAACTGGAGCCGCAGGGCATCCGCTATATGGATGCCGGGGTCAGCGGCGGCATCTGGGGGCTCAAGATCGGCTACTGCACCATGATCGGTGGGGACCGGGAAACGTATGTCACCATCGAGCCGATCCTTGAAACTCTGGCTCCCGAAAACGGGTACCTATACTGTGGAAAAGCCGGTGCCGGCCACTTCGTCAAAATGGTCCACAACGGCATCGAATATGGGATGATGCAGGCATACGGGGAGGGATTCGACATTCTGGCGGCATCGGAATTTGCCGACGGTTTCGACTACGCCGACATCTCCCATCTTTGGAACCAGGGCAGCGTCATCCGTTCATGGCTGCTGGAATTGGCTGAAGCGGCTTTCCGTAAAAATGACAAACTCTCCGACATCAGTGGCCATGTCGACGATTCCGGTGAAGGCCGCTGGACCGTCATTCAAGCCGTTGAAACCGGCGTGCCGGCCGAGGTCATCACCCTTTCCCTGATGCGCCGTTTCAGGTCCCGGCAAAAGGACCCCTTCGCCGAAAGGGTGCTCGCCGCCCTGCGCCGGGAGTTCGGAGGCCACGCCGTTGTATCATCAAAGTGATGACCCAAATTCGAAATTCCAAACTACAGGGTTTTTAATCTTATTTGAGAATTGGATATTATTGTTTGCAGAGGGGGCTGCCGGTCGCTCAACCACCTGAACGGCCATAGGAGGATCACCATATGACCGAAAACGCGACCATCCGCGAGGACGCCATGCAGCCCGTCGTCCGGGTCCGGACGTCGGATATGGACCTGCCTGCAGATGAGTGTCGAATCCCCGCGCGCAGCGAACCTTGCACTATCGTCATCGCCGGGGCCACAGGGGACCTGACAGCGCGCAAATTGATGCCGGCCCTTTTCAACCTCTATTGCAACGAAGGGCTGCCGGAATCTTTTGCCATTGTCGGATGCGGGCGCACCGAACTCAGTGATCATCGGTTTCTAAATAAAATGTACGTAGCGCTGACCAATGAAAATGACGGCCAGTCCCGGCGCCAGCATTTTATCAAATCGCTGTATTACCTGCCGATCACCTACGATGACCCGGAGTCTTACAATCGACTGGCCGAACTGTCGACGGCCGACACCACACCGGCGGCAACCGGATTTTTTATCTGGCCTTGCCTCCTACGCTCTACAAAACCGTGGCAAATATGCTGGGCAAGGCCGGATTGGGCAGGGAAAAGACCGAAGGTAACGGGTGGGCGCGACTGGTCGTCGAAAAGCCATTCGGACATGATCTGGAATCGGCAATCGCGCTGGACCGCGGCATTCACCGTCACTTCAAGGAACACCAGGTGTTCAGAATCGATCATTACCTGGCTAAGGAAACGGTACAGAACGTTCTGATGTTTCGGTTCGCCAACACCATATTCGAACCGGTGTGGAATCGGCGCTATATCAAATCGGTGGAAGTGACGGCCACCGAAACCCTCGGGGTAGAGCACCGCGCCGGGTATTATGAAAAAGCCGGTGTGTTGCGGGACATGTTTCAGAACCACATGATGCAGCTTCTGGCCCTGACGACCATGGAACCGCCAAGCCGGTTCGAAGCCGATCGGGTCCGCGACGAACGCGTCAAACTTTTCCGCTCGCTGCGACCGTTTCCGGTCGATCGACTCCAGGATTTTCTCGTGCTCGGTCAATACGGGCGCGGAACCGTTGACGGGAAGCCGGTTCCCGGTTATCGGGAAGAGACGGATGTCGCTCCCGAGTCCTTGACGCCGACCTACGCCCGCTTGAAGGTGTTCGTGGATAACTGGCGCTGGCAAGGCATCCCCTTCATCCTGACCTCCGGTAAACGCCTGGCCCGAAAGATTACGCAGATTGCCATTCAATTTCGGGAAGTGCCGCACTCGATGTTCAGACAAGTATTGGGTGAAACGATCAATCCCAACCGCCTGACACTGGGGATCTACCCCGCGGAGGAGATCTCTCTGACATTCCAGACCAAAACACCGGGACCACGGGTTTGTTTGCGTAACGTCACTATGGATTTCTTTTATCACCAGAAGGAGACCGGCCTTAAGCTGGAAGCCTATGAAAAGGTCTTGCTGGACTGTATGCTGGGTGACCATATGCTTTTCTGGCGTCAGGATGCCGTGGAGCAGTGCTGGTCTTTTCTGACCCCCATTCTGGCCGAGTGTGAAACCTGCGGCGACCGGGCCCAAACGCTTCAGACCTATCCGGCCGGAAGCTGGGGTCCGGAGGCGACCCACAAGCTATGAGGGACGGAGAGTTAGGGTCACGGTAAGAAATAAGTCCACAAGATTTCGCCGGATTTGGGTTCCTCTACCAGGCACATCCAGCGGCGCATATCGAGATACGTGTCGGTGGATGTAACGCAGTAGACAGGCCAAAAGACTAGCAGGACGTGGAATAATTTTTCTGGGACCCTAAAACCGGCCGGTGTATCAAATTAAAAACCCGACCCGCGTTGGAGCGCGAAGCGGCCGTTGACACTATATAGGAGAGGTATAATGAATAACGAACGCGACCAACTGTGTATCAACACCATTCGGATGCTGGCAGCCGATGCGGTCGAAAAGGCCCGCTCGGGCCATCCAGGAATGCCCATGGGAGCAGCCGCCATGGCCTATGTGCTGTGGACTCGGTTTCTGCGTCACAATCCCAAGAACCCGGCCTGGCCGGACCGTGACCGCTTCGTTCTCTCCGCCGGCCACGGCTCTATGTTGCTCTACAGCCTGCTGCATCTGACGGGCTATGATGTGGCCCTGGATGAATTGAAAAATTTTCGCCAATGGGGAAGCAAGACGCCCGGGCACCCGGAACACGAAATCACCCCGGGAGTGGAGACCACAACCGGCCCGCTGGGGCAGGGTTTCGCAAACGGCGTGGGGATGGCAATCGCCGAGAGGCATCTGGCCTCAGTTTTCAACCGCCCGGGACACGAGATCGTGAACCATTTTACGTATGGCATCGTGAGCGACGGCGACCTGATGGAGGGCATCTCCCACGAGGCCGCATCATTGGCCGGTCACCTCGGCCTCGGCAAATTGATTTACCTATACGACGACAACCATATCTCCATCGAAGGCAGCACCGAAATTGCCTTCACGGAAGACCGTATGAAGCGATTCGCGGCCTACGGGTGGCACGTACAGCAGGTGACGGACGGCAATGACCTGGAGCAACTGTCGGCCGCCATTGAAGCCGCACGGCATGAGACCCGGCGACCGTCTTTCATCGCCGTGCGGACCCACATCGGATACGGCAGCCCCAACAAGCAGGACACTGCCGGCGCGCATGGTGAACCTCTGGGAGCGGAAGAACTCAAACTGACGAACAAAAACCTGAATTGGCCCGCAGAACCGGCCTTTTACCTGCCGGAAGAAGCGGTTTCGCATTTTCGCGAAGCCTTGGAAAAAGGCGCGCAACTCGACCGCAGCTGGCAGGAAGCCTTCACGACCTATCAAAAGGCAAATCCGGAGCTGGCCGCCCGCTGGCGGCAGTGGGCCGACGGCGGGTTTCCCGAATCATGGGCGCAGGAGATGCCAGTTTTCGATGCCGACGCAAAGGGCATGGCAACCCGGGTGGCCTCCGGCAAAATTTTGAATGCCATTGCCGGCAGGATGACGAATCTGATGGGCGGTTCCGCCGACCTGGCCCCGTCCACCAAGACCCTGATCGACGATCAAAAGGATTTTCAGCCACCCGGCTTCGAGGGTCGCAACATGAGATTCGGCGTACGGGAACACGCCATGGGGGGCATTTTAAATGGCATGGCCCTCCACGGTGGGCTGGTACCATACGGCGCCACATTTCTGATCTTCTCCGACTACATGCGTCCGGCCATCCGTCTGGCCGCGCTGATGAAATTACACGTCATCTATGTTTTCACACACGACAGTATCGGCCTGGGGGAAGACGGTCCGACCCACCAGCCGATCGAACAACTGGCGGCCCTCAGGGCCATCCCGAATTTGAAAGTCGTGCGTCCCTGCGACGCCAACGAAACGGTCGCGGCCTGGAAGGCGGCCTTGAAATCCACCGGCGGCCCGGTTGCGTTGGCCCTCACCCGCCAGAACCTTCCGGTTCTCGACCGCACAGTTTTCGGATCAGCCGATGGGTTGCAGAAAGGGGCTTATGTCATTCGCGACCCGCAAGACCACCGACCGGATCTCCTCCTCATGGCCAGCGGTTCGGAAGTGCACCTTGCGCTGGCGGCTGCCGCCGCACTGGCCGACAGGGGAATCGCCGTGCGGGTTGTAAGCGCACCGTGCTGGGAATTATTCGAAGAGCAGCCGGAAGAATATCGCCGCCAGGTCCTGCCGCCGGAAGTGACGGCCAGGCTGGCGGTCGAAGCCGGCAGTCCGCAAGGCTGGTACCGGTATGTCGGCAGCCGGGGAAGTGTGATTGGGCTGACCCATTTCGGCGCCTCCGCCCCCTATGAGGTGCTGTACGACAAATTCGGCCTCACCCCGGACCACGTTGTGGAAGAGTCTCTGAACCTGCTGGAGCAAGACGCCCGATGACGCTTCAGGAAAACAGCCGGGTCATCGTCACTGCCGACATCGAACGTCTGGCGACGGAAGGCGCCGGGCTTTTCCAACGCATCGCCGTCGCGAGCGTCGCCCGCACGGGGCTATTCACGGTGGCCGTGTCCGGAGGCAGCACGCCGCGCCCCATGCACCGGCTCCTGGCCGAGGATCCCTATCGCTCTGGTATTCCTTGGCAGCTCACTCACTTGTTCTGGGTCGACGAACGCCTGGTGCCGGTAACCGACCCGGACAGCAACTTCGGCAGCGCCGAAAGAGATTTCCTGAATCAGCTGACAATTCCGGCCGGCAACATCCACCCTATGAGTTCGCGAAAACCGCCCGCGGCAGCCGCCGACGATTACGAGCATGAACTGAGACGCCATTTCAGCCGCTTCTCCAGCGCTGAGCCAGTTTTCGATCTGATCGTGCTGGGTGTCGGTGAGGACGGTCATACGGCCTCTATATTTCCCGGCGACCACAGTGCTGAGGAGACGACGCGCTGGGTGACGGCCGTCAAAGGCGGAACACCGTACGTCGAGCGCCTGACCCTGACGCTGCCGATCCTCAATCGGGCCCGCTGCATTGTGTATCTCATTTCCGGATCGAAAAAAGCAGTCGTGGTTCGTTCGCTGTTGACGGATGCATCCGCTCAACTGCCGCCTCAAAGGATCGCTCCGCAGCGCGGAGAAATCATTTGGCTCCTGGATACGGAGGCGGCGGAACTGCTGCCGCAAGATTTGCCCAAATGCATCCGAAAAAAATGAGGGAAACCATTATGAAGACCATTCTGGCTGCCGACATTGGTGGGACCAACAGCCGCTTTGCCGCTTTCAGAACCGATGAAAACCGGCAACTGTATTTCGTACGGTCGCTCTGGCTGAGCACCGACGAATTTGATTCAATGAAAGCCATGCTCGATCAGTTGGAAAAAGAAAATTTCGATTTACCGGCCTCGGAGGCGGATGTGGCGGTAATGGCCGTCGCCGGGCCGATCGTAAACAAGACTTACAGCGATCCGCCCAATATCGACTGGGACATCGACCTGACCGAGCTTGTCGGGGAAGTCGGCCTCAAGAAATGCGCTCTGATCAACGACTTCGTGGCCCAGGCGTTTGCCTGCCGATCGCCGGTGATGGATGCCGCCCGCCGAATCATAGCGGGCACGGTCGATCCCTCCGCGCCGCTGGCGGTCATCGGAGCGGGTACCGGTCTGGGCCAGGCGGCTCTGATACCGTCGGAAAAAGGTGGATACACGGCGTTGGCCTCCGAGGGCGGTCATAGCAGTTTTCCGTTTGAATCTGCAGAGGAAGTCAAATACATGCACTATCTGCTTCAAGAGACCGGCGAGCCCTATATCAGAACTGAAACGGTCGTTTCCGGTGGCGGTCTAAGTCGATTGCATCACTTTTTGACAGGAGAACGCCTCGAACCGGCGGAAGTGGCGAACCGACTGACCGATGAATCCGGAACCTTGAGATGGATGGCACGATTCCTCGGCCGGGTCAGCCGCAACTACGCCCTTGCGGTGGTGGCCTTCGGCGGCGTGTACATCTCGGGCGGGGTCGCCGCCAAATTACCCGAACTGGTGACCCACCGGGAATTCGCCCGTGCTTTTCGAAAAACGGATGTCATGAGGCACGTACTGGACCGCATTCCGGTATTCCTGAATGCCGATGAGGAAAGCGGCCTATGGGGCGCCGCAATGAAAGGCATGCAAATACTGCAAGGTGACTGATCGGCCGATCTTAGGGCTCCGGCAAGAAATAATTTCCCATCTTGCTTGTGGAATTATTTCTTACCGAAACCCTTGGAAGCCCGATTTGTTTTGAACACGACACTTTATTTTTTAAAAATGCGGTTTAAAATCCCGTGAAAAAGGAGAGATGATCCATGACTGAACACATGAAAGGGTTTGCCACACGGGCGGTGCATGCCGGACACACACCCGACAAAGAAACCAAGGCCCGGGCCGTGCCCATCTATCAGACCACGTCCTTCACGTTCGACGACACCTCTCACGCGGCCGATCTCTTTGGACTGCGTCAATTCGGCAACATCTACTCTCGAATCATGAACCCCACGGTCGATGCGCTCGAACAGCGCATTGCGTCGCTGGAAGGCGGCGTTGGTGCCCTGGCGCTGGCTTCCGGCCAGGCAGCCGAAACGCTGGCTCTGCTGACCCTGGCCGGGGCCGGCGACGAAATCGTTTCGTCCACCGATCTCTATGGCGGCACGGTCAGCCTCTTCAGCCACACATTCAAAAAACTCGGCATCACGGTCAAGTTCGTCCCGCCGGATGACACGGGGGCCTGGGAAAAGGCCGTTACCGACAAAACCAAGGCCTTTTTTTCCGAAACGATCGGCAACCCCAAACTCAACATCGTCGACATCGCCTCCATCGCGGAGGTCGGCCGGCGGCACGGCGTACCCCTGGTGGTCGACAACACCGTCACCACGCCCTATCTCCTGCGTCCGTTTGAATTCGGGGCTGCGATCGTCATACACTCCGCGACCAAGTTCATCGGCGGTCACGGCACCTCTATCGGCGGGTTGATCGTCGATTCGGGCAACTTTGACTGGGCGGGTTCCGGCCGGTTTTCAGCCTTCGTGGAACCGGAGCCGGCCTACCACGGTTTGAAGTTTACGGAGACTTTCGGCAACCTGGCCTTCATACTCAGGGCACGTGTCCTCGGTTTGCGGGACATGGGCGCGGCAATGAGCCCCTTCAATGCCTGGATGTTTCTTCAGGGGCTGGAAACCTTGTCTCTGCGCATGGCCAAACACTCGGAAAACGGCCTGCTGGTCGCCCGCTTTCTGGAAAACAACAACTGTGTCTCCTGGGTTCGTTACCCGGGTCTGGAATCCTCGCCCACCTATCACTTGAAGGACAAGTATCTGCCGAACGGACAAGGGGCCTTGGTCGGTTTCGGGATCAGCGGCGGCAGAGAGTCGGCCGTCAAATTTATCGAAAGCGTGAAGTTCCACCCCGCCTCGACCACCCATGAGCAGTTGAGTGAAGAAGAGCAACTGGCGGCGGGGGTCACACCGGACTTTGTCCGGTTGAGCATCGGCATCGAAGACATCGACGATATCACCGGCGATCTGAGCCAGGCCCTCGAAGAGGGTGTCGGCTGTAAACTGTAGTCAGGACGAAAATAGAAACTCGAAACTCAGAACCCAAAACCAGTGGCAGCCTTAGGGCCATGAGCGTTCAATCGACAAAATCGATGATATCCTTTAACTGACAAAACTGAGCTAACCGGCTCAACTGGTTCAACAGACTCAACGGACCTAACGGCTCAACGGGCTCAACGGACTCAACAGGCTCAACGGACCCAACGGACGCAACCGATCATCATGAACATCCGAGAAGAACTCAAACGCCGCGCAGCCGATGCCGCCGTAGAGCAGATTCAAAACGGCATGGTGCTGGGCCTTGGAAGCGGCACGACCGTCGCGCATGCACTGCAGCGCCTGGCCGAATTGCTGCAGGCCGGAAAGATTGATCATTTGTGCGGCGTGCCGAGTTCGATTCAAACAGAAAAGCAGGCCCGGCAGCTGGGAATTCCGTTGACCAGCCTCGACCGGCATCCGATCCTCGATTTGACTATCGACGGGGCCGACGAGGTCGATCCGGAGTTGAACCTGATCAAAGGCGGAGGGGGCGCTTTGCTGCGTGAAAAAGTCCTCGCCCAGGCCAGCCGGCGCACTGTTTTCATTGTCGACCAGAGCAAGCTGTCACCGGGTCTCGGCAGCCACTGGCCGCTGCCCGTGGAAGTCATTGATTTCGCCGTTAAAAGCATCGAAAATTATCTGACATCGATCGGAGCGAGCGTCGAACTGCGTCGAACCGCCGAAGGTAACCCTTTTCGAACAGATCAGAACAACGTGATCCTGGACGCGAATTTCGGTCCAATAGAAAACCCACGGGTGTTGGCCACCAAACTCGCTGATCGGGCCGGCATCGTCGCCCATGGGCTTTTTTTGAATATGGCCGACGAGGTAATCGTTGCCGAGGAGCATGCCGTCAGACGCCTCAGGTGATCGCTGTAATCTGTAACGGTAATCGAGCATCCCGTGCCCCCTGACGTCGGCAAATGGAATTCACACGGCTACTGACGCGATTATCGGTTGTCAGTAATTTGCCGCTCCCATGCTTTCGGCCGGCGGCTTCGTTTGACAGGCGTCATCATTTGCAGTCGTAAAAAAGAGGTGCGGGACCAGAAGTCACATTGAAGGGAAAGGCGTCATGAAAATACACCCAAAAACCGTATTCCGACTGTTGCTGTTGATTATGATCATCTCAGGCTGCGCCGCCCCCAGGATCAGTATATTCGGCAACAACGACGAACCGCTTGAAGAGTACACCCTGCAGGGCAGCACAAAGGGTAAAGTTCTTCTCATCCCCGTCAAAGGAAAAATAACCGACGATGTCGAGAGCGGACTGATCCGCAAAAAACCGAGCATGGTGCAGGAAATCGTTGCCCAACTCAAAAAAGCGGAAAATGACAAAGACGTCGGTGCCGTGCTTCTCGTCATCGATTCTCCGGGTGGCTCGGTGACGGCCAGCGACGTTCTCTACCACGAAATTGTTCAGTTCAAGGAGAAGACCGGCAGAAAAGTGGTCGCGGCCCTGATGGATGTGGCGGCATCGGGCGGATACTACATCGCCCTGCCGGCAGACGCCATAGTGGCGCATCCGACCACCATCACCGGATCGGTGGGTGTTCTCTTCTTGCAGCCTAAAGTCGTCGGCCTGATGGATAAAATCGGCGTGGAAGTTCAGGTCAGCAAGTCCGGAGCGAACAAGGATATCGGTTCGCCATTTCGAGCGGCAACCGCGCAAGAGAAGAAAATCCTTCAGGAGATGACCGACAAACTGGCACGCCGGTTCCTCGACCTGGTGTCACAACATCGCCGTATCGATGCCAAGCGATTGGCCGAGATCGCCAGCGCCAACGTATACCTGGCCGAAGAAGCCCAGCGACTGGGGCTGGTCGATCGCGTCGGATACCTAAACGACGCCGTCGAAGAGGCCGGTCGCCTGGCCGGTCTGAACACGGATGCCAAAGTAGTGGTTTATCGCCGGGAGAAGTACGAGAATGACACCATATACAACATGCAGAGCACCTGGTCCGGCGGCAATGAGAGAGTGTCACTGATCGACCTGGGTTTGCCGGTTTCAGAGACAAGTGACATCGCGGCCGGTTTCTACTACTTATGGCCTACGGCGGCCGGCGCCAGGTAAGGGCTCCGGCAAAAAATAATTCCACCTCTTGCAGGTTTTATGGCCGGTCTACTGCGTTGCATCCACCCACACGTATCCCGATATGCCCAGGTGGATGTGTCTTTTAGGCAAACCATAATCCGGCGCAATCGTGCGGCATTATTTCTCACCGTGACCCTGAGCGGCATGCAATCCGGAAAGTTTACTTGTTTTTAATCCCCTTTTCGCGGTTGTAGAATCGGGCTATCGTGGCGGGAGCGATCCCGCAAAAATAGGCGGCCTTTCTTCTTTAGTCGGCGGACCAGTTCGAAATCCTCCATGATCGGCAGGTCGGGATACCCGCCGATGGCGCGAAAGGTCTCGGCCGCAAGGAAGAGCGCTTGATCTCCATAAGGCTTTTGCAGGAAGCGGGACCGCCAGTTGGCCACATTCTCCATGATTCTCAGAGAGGGCAGCGGCGAATCGATGCCGAGCGCGAAAGCTCCTGCAGCCGTGCCGGGCCGTGACAGGGTCCCGCGAACCTGACCGTCATAACCTTCAGGAAGAAGCGTGTCGGCATGCAGAAAAAGCAGAATCTCTCCGGTGGCAGCAGCAGCCCCGATGTTCATCTGGCGTGCCCGCGACGCTTCGGCGGTCGACACCAGCGCTCCGAGTCGGCCGGCTATTTCGGTCGTGCCGTCGCGACTGCCGCCGTCCACGACGATTACCTCGACGTTCGTGGCGATTTGCGCCCGCCGCACTGTTTCTCTGATGTTGGCGGCTTCGTTCAGGGTCGGGATAACAACGGAGATTCTCGGGCCGGCGATACGCTCCCAGACAACCAGGTCATCCGGACGATCTACGTCTTCGAGGGCGTCCAGCAGCGCCACGGAAAGCGTCAGCTCCGCTGCCCTCTCAAGTGAAAGGGCCAGCACCCGGTTTGTACCCCACGGCAGTCCGGCAAAAAGCGTCGGCAATGCCCGCCTGGGCACCCTTTCCCGCAGGCCGACCAGATAATAACCGCCGTCGGCCGCCGGTCCGAATACCGCATCATTGCGCCGAAGCGCGTCGAACGCCCGCTCGATGATCTCTGCTGTGATGCCAGGGATGTCGGTACCGATGAGAACGGCGGCGTTGGCTCCGGCATCGAACGCCGCCGTCAAGGCGATTGTCATGCGCTGATCGAGTCCCCCGTCTCCCTGAGCGGCATAGAGAAAATCCGCCCCCAGCCAGTTTCGCATCAGGCGAACATCTCCGCCGGCAAAACGGATTTCGACCGCAAGCGGTCGTGTTCGGACGAGCCGTCTTATATTACTCAGGAGGTGCTCGGTCATCTGCCGCTGCAGTTTGGCGGCCCCCTCCGGTCCCAACAAGGGGATCAGCCGGGTTTTGGTGGCACCGGGTTCGGGATAACGCGTGAAGATGAGCAACCGCTCGCGGGGATTGGACGGCACGATGAACCGGATATCCTATCAGGGTAAGTAGCTGAAACGCAATCGGATCGTTTCCCATGAATCCTGCCCATTATTTTAGAGCAGAATTTTTTTAAATTATCAAGGCCGCTTTTTCTTCAGGCGATACGTCTTTTTGTCACCCTTGACGTCCGTAGCCATCGGCCATACCCTAAACTGTTAATAAGGTGGCAATTTTCATTCATGTGCCAAATACCTGCTTCTCATCCAACAAAATAAGGAAGACAAAAACATGCCGACTTCCATACGTTATTTTATCTTTGGTGTGGTGGCTCTGCTCGTCTTTGCTGTGGTCCTGCCGCAAGCCGCGTTTGCCAAGGACCCGATCAACAAGACGTTTTTCGGCGACAAGGCCATAAAAGGCTATGACCCGGTTGCATACTTTACAGATGGCAAACCGGTCGAGGGCAAAAAGGAATTTGAATACGGATGGATGGGCGCTAAATGGTTCTTTGCCACGGCCGCAAACCGTGACCTCTTTGAGAGCGATCCTGAAAAGTACGCCCCGCAGTACGGTGGCTACTGTGCCTATGCCGTGGCGATGGGAAAGACCGCCGATATCGATCCGAACGCATGGAAAATTGTCGATGGCAAGCTCTACCTGAACTACAACCAGGAAATTCAAGTGAAGTGGTTGGAAGATGTGCCCGGGTATATTCAAAAAGCGGACATGAACTGGCCGGGAGTAGTGAAATAGCGCGCACATCGGTCATTGAGCCAATAGGATATGCGTAACAGAAATTGGAGGGACATCGCCATGGGAAAGGAAGAGTTTACAGACACCGAGGCGTCGTTCGATAGCGGCGAACTCGAAGAATTGGCTGCACGCGTGAAAAGCGTTCTCGACATCCGCGACCGCAAATATGGCATCCCGCCGAAGACTTACCCGAAGTGCTTCGTTGGAAGTGAAGCGGTCGAGAAGCTGGTGAACGAGGGCATTGCCGGCGACGTGGCGGACGCCTTACGCATCGGCAACATAATGCTGAATGCCGGCGTGTTTCACCATGTTGTAGACGCCCACCCGTTTAAGAACAAGAACTTGTTCTACCGCTTCACCGCGGATGAGGACCACGGCATGGCGGCCCGCAGACCCGATGGCAGCGCCGTCAGTTGGGCGGATTTCATCGCACCGCTCGCAGCAGCGGAAAACCGGAACTTCACGCTCCAGCCTGCCATTCCGGAGCGCGATCCGGACTTGGCTTCCTTTGCACAGGTTGACCTCGAGGCGTGCGGCATCTCGCCGCTCGATGAGCATAACACCGGACTCCTCGATCTCGTCCACCCGAAAGCGTGGGTGAACCCGACGCCCAAGCCCACCTACAATCTGGTGGTGATCGGGGCCGGCTCCGGCGGCTTGGTGTCTGCCGCGGGCGCTGCGGGGGTCGGTGCGCGTGTGGCGCTGATCGAATCTCACCTTCTGGGCGGCGACTGCCTCAATGTGGGCTGCGTGCCGTCGAAAGCATTACTGCGGTGCGCCAAAGCGGCCGCGGCTGTGCGCGACGCCGCCGCATTTGGTGTCAAGGTCACCGGCCAGGTCACGGTCGATTTCGGCTTCGTGATGGAACGCATGCGCCGAATCCGGGCCGGCATTGCGCCGAACGACTCGGCCAAACGCTTCACCGAACAGCTCGGTGTAGACGTTTTTCTCGGCCGGGGCAGATTTACCGGAAAAAACAGTATCGACGTCAACGGCAAGACGCTCACATTTGCCAAGGCCGTTGTGGCCACCGGCGGCACTGCGGCCCTCCCGGGCATTCCGGGGCTGAAAGAAGCGCCGTATCTCACCAATGCCACGGTTTTCAACTTGACGAAGTTGCCCGCCCGTCTCGGCATAATCGGTGCGGGCCCCGTCGGTATGGAGCTCGCCCAGGCGTTCCAACGCTTCGGCTCGCATGTGACGGTCTTTTCGCGCAACGACAAGATCCTTGAAAAAGAGGATACGGATGCGGCCAGGATCGTCGAAACGTCGCTGCGGCGGGACGGTGTCACTTTCGCGTTTAACACCAACTATAAAAGCGTGGAAAATAGCGCCGGAAAGCCTCCGGTGACGGTTGTCATAGAAGACGGCGATGGAATCGAAAGGTCGCTCGAATTCGACGCGTTGCTGGTGGCAGCGGGACGCAAGCCGGCGGTAAGGGGTCTCGGCCTCGAGGATGCCGGCGTGTCATACGATGAACGTATGGGTATCGACGTAAACGATAAGCTGCAAACCACCAATCCGAATGTCTACGCCGTGGGGGATGTGGCGAGCAAATACCAGTTTACCCATATGGCCGACTTCATGGCACGCCTGGTGATCCGCAACGCCCTGTTTTTCGGCCGAGACAAATTCTCCGACTTCCTCATTCCGTGGGTGACCTACACGGATCCCGAAGTGGCCCATGTGGGGCTCTACGAAAAGGACCTGCAAGAGCGAAACACCGAGTTTGCGACATTCACGAGGGAGTTCTCCGACGTCGACCGGGGTATTGTCGACGGCGAAACGGAGGGTTTTGTGAAGATACACGTGAAGAAAGGCACGGATCAAATTCTGGGAACAACGATTGTCGGTCGCCATGCCGGCGACATGCTCAGCGAAATCACGGTGGCGATGCAAAGCGGCATGGGGCTCGGCAAACTGGCCAATGTGATTCACCCTTACCCGACGGCAGCCGAGGCCATCCGCCAGTGCGGCGACGCCTACAATCGATCGCGCCTCACCCCCACCGTCAAGGCTATCTTTCGCCGCCTCATGGCTCTCAAGCGGTGAAACAAAACGATTGGATCGAAGCCTGAATTGTTGAGTGAGCCCTTAATCGATGTGATACCGGCTCCGCGCCTCTTTCTCTATTTGTTCGGGGCTTATATCCAGATCCTTTTTCGGAGACACAATGTGTAGATCGTATTTTAAGGATCGCTTCCCGGCATTTGTCGGCGCATAAACCCGCAGCACGCCCAACACCTTATTGCCGTCGTATTCGGCGAAGACATCCTCCGGGCCGAACTCCTGACTCTTACGCTTGAGTTCACCAAGTAGGCTCGGATTTACTTCCTCTAAGGAGAAAGTGCCGAATTCACCGAATTTTCCAATCCCCAATATTCTTGTCAGACCGGTGAAACTGTTCTCCTTGTAGCGCGTATCGTGGCAGACGACGATGTAGGGAGGATACAGCACATCTCCATTTTTGGCCAATACCGGCTCCTGTGCTGCATCGAGGCTGCGGGAAAAGACCTCGGCCTGTTCATGGGTAAAATTGAACTGGTTGTTGCAATAGGTGAAGAACATAGGCGGATCGACCAGGCCGATCGACGCACACGTGCTGATCCGTGTTCGGGCACCGTAGGGCGGCTTGAAAAAGGTCGGACAATGACTGCGGATGATATCGTCCGAACTTATTTTTGTGGGGATTTTAGGCCCCGTTTTCATCGTTCTTCTGAATGCGGCCCTTTTGAAGGTATATATTCTTCTGGCAGCTTTCGAGAAAAAACCGGTGTCGAGATTAATGCCGGAAACAACCCCATCCGGAAACAGCAGAGTGGCGTTGTCGTATCGCATGGCCGACTTGATATTCTCTCTAAACGAGCCGGTGCCTATAGCCCGGCAGGATTCATATTCAATGGGATTCTCGTCCACATCTTGCAGAATCAATCCCCCCGGAATGAAGATGGCCCCCTTGTTGTCGTATTTCCCGGTGGCGCCCTCTTCGGTAACTCCGGGCAGCATTCCATCTTTCTTCTGTTTGAGCATTTTCCAAAGCGTATCCGCTCTGATGGAAATAATCTCCCTGATCAATTCATTCCCGAGTATAGTTCTTTTGGCGATCATAATGTAGAGGTTACCCGCGCCGGGTCGTGGTCTTTTTTTCCTGTTCAGGTCGAAATGACATGTTCGAGCGACATAACACCTTCATTGTATAACAGATTTGCGTCGTCTGGTAAACCGGTAAAGTTATTGATAGAGGAACGGGTCGAACAGGGATCTGATGAAGTCCAGGTCCAGGTAGCGCTGCAAGGTCGCCCAAGTGTCGGAATTCTTCATACCGGAGAACTCAGTCTGGTAGGCCACCCATCCCATGGCCGACCACGAGATGCCCCGTAGATAAACGAACGGGTCGCGAAGGCGAATGCGATCGGGAAGCGTGTCGCGAAGGTGTTTGTCTCCGATGCCGCTACAATAGATACCGATGAATTCTTTCTTTTCACGGGACGTCATCCGGAAGGTGGTTTTCCAGAGCGTGGTCAACGGTGAGCAGAAGTGACACAAATCCTGCGAGGGATCGCCCCAACGCGGCATTTCCCAGTCGACCAGATGAATCGAGCCGTGCTCGCGGTTAACGATGAAGTTGCCCGAGTTGACTTCCGTGTTGACGATGCAGAGCCAGGGATCTCTCGTGAAGTACTTCTCCCGCACACGCACGGAATCGGCCCAAAGGATCACCTCATTCAAGTAGTCGCGGATCGCGGCATCAGCCAGGTCCGATTCGAAGTAATGCGCCAGGAGTCCCCGGCACTCTTCGTATATCAGTGAAAGCGGCGCATCTTCACGGATCAGGTGGTTGTCGGCCGGATCGACCTCGACCTGATGGACTGCGGCGAAAAGACCCGCCGCCGCCGCCAGATCCCTATTGTAATCAAGCTGTTCCCCCGGCAGGTACTCCATCACCAAAGCGCCCCGATCGAGAACCTTTCGGGTGTCGTCCACGAAACAGGGTCGGGGTGTATGACCGCTTCCCGCCAGCAGCTTCAAGGCCCGGTATTCGTATAAAATCTGATCCGACCGCCCGATCTGAGTGCCGATGTTGACCCTGAAAACCAGTTTCAGAACGTTCGTTTCCGAGGAAATCAGGTAGTTCAGGTTGTATTCTCCCTGGGCGAGCGGGGCGACCGTAAAACGGTGACCGTTCATGACCGGCACATCACGCCAGTCCCGGTTGTCGAGATAGGATTGCACCCGGGGCAGATAGTCTGTCATCAAGCTCATGGTCAGCGCGTTGAGTCTGTTAGGCCGGTCGTGTCCGTTGAGCCGGTTGAGCCCGTTTACCCGTTAGATCCGTCAACCGGCGTAACCGCTTCCGGTGGGAAAACCCGAATCCTTTCGGCCGGCAGACGCAAACGGACCGCTTGACCGGGGAAGAACTCCCCCCTGCCGGTCAAAACCACCAGACGTCCACCGCGGCATTTCACCCAGAGCCGGGTGGCCATGCCCTCGAAGTGGGCCCGTTCCACCTGTGCTTCCAGTTCGAAGTCGCCGGCTACCGATATGAGAATATCTTCCGGTCGAATCGTTGCCGTCAGCAGGAGTCCGTTGCCGTTGACCGCCGGCAATTCGAAAGCGCCGAAACCGGTGTGCAGAAATCCGTCTTTGACGCGCCCCTCGAAAAAGTTGGTGCCACCGAAAAACCGCGCGACTTCGCGGTCCACCGGGCGGTGGTATAGATCCTGCGGTCTGCCGACCTGACGCAGTCTACCGTCCAAAAGCAGGGTAACGCGATGGGACATGATCAGGGCTTCGGATTGGTCATGGGTAACGAAGAGGGTCGTCACGCGCGTCTTTTCCTGAATTTCTTGAATCAGCTCCCGCATTTGTTGACGCAAATTGGCATCCAGGTTGCTCAAGGGTTCGTCCAGCAGCAGCACGGCGGGCTTCAGCACCAATGCCCGGGCAAGACTGACCCGCTGCTGCTGTCCGCCCGAGAGTTCATGGACCTTTCTTTTATCGAGTCCGGCCAGCTGCGTGAGGGCCAGGATATCCTCTACCGCCCTGCGAACCCGGCGCTGGGTCATTCCCTTCATTCTCAATCCGAAAGCGATGTTCTGTTCCACGTTCATAAAGGGAAAGAGCAGTGGTTTCTGAAAAACCATGATCGTGTTTCGCCTATCCGGCGGAACACCCGCCAGAGATTTTCCATCGAGCCGGATATCACCGCTGACCGGTTCGATCAAGCCGGCCACGGCCTTCAAGATCGTCGTCTTGCCCGCGCCGCTGGGACCGAGGCTCGACACCATTTCACCATCCGCCACTTTCAGGCTGAATTCGGCGATCACCGGTCGGCGGCCGTATCGAATCGACAGTTTTTCGAGAACCAGATCACCCATTACCAAATTCCCGCCATGCTTTGCCGGCCCATATAACGGGCGCTGAACAGAAGCGCCAAGAAAGCCGGCGCCACGAAAACGAGGCTGACCGCCGCCGCGACCGGACGGTCTCCGCTGGTCATCAACGCGAAAAGAATAATCGGCAGGGTCGTCATCTTTCCACCACCGATAATCAGCGTCGCCAGATACTGGCTCCAGGAGAGCAGAAATGAAAACAAGGCCGCCACCACCAGCCCCGGCAGTGTCATCGGAAGCATCACCCGCAGGACAATACCGGTAGTGGAGGCTCCCAGGGATCGTGCCTGGTCTTCGAATTCCGGGTTATAATTCGAAAAGACCCCCCATAAGACAAAGACGGTGTAAGGCAGGCAAAAAGTCAGGTGAACCAGAACCACACCGGAAAAGGATTCCGCCAGTCCCAGCCGGATGAACCAGTGATGAAGCCCCATCGAAACACACAGCGGCGGCACGATAACCGGCAGGATAAGAATGACCGAGATGACGTCCTTACCCTTGAAAGCATAGAGGCCGAGCGCCCGGCCCGCCGGCAGTCCGATCAACAGCGCAATCACCGCCGTCACCGTCGCTACCGCCAGGCTCTGGCCTATGGCTCCGACAATCTGGACACCGGCCGTATCGAAAATGTACTGCCAGGCCCGCCATCCCCACTGCTGCGGCAGCAATCCGGGATAGAACCAACGGTTGCTGAAGGACCAGATCACGAGTTGGAGAAACGGCAGCCCGACGGTAAAGAAAATCAGTCCGCCGGCAATCGCGCGCTTCAGAGGTTTCATATGATGACGCCTCTGCGCCGGGCCATGCGGGTCAATGCCTGGGAGAGAACGATGGCGGCGATAATCACGCCCGCGATGACGAGTCCGGTGGCGATACCTTCAGGCCGGGCCATCATGTCGATGTCACTGTAGTTTCTATATGCCCAAACCGGCAGGGTCATGGGGTATGTCTGCCCCAGGAGATACGGTACCTCGAACGCTCCGAAAGTGTAAGCAAAAACGATCAGGCAGGCCGCGCCCAGGCTGGGGAAGATCGTCGGCAATAAGACGTAGCGAAAGCATTGCCGGCGATTGGCATTCAGCGTGCGGGCCGTCTCCAGCAGTTCCATGCCGTTATTTTTCAACACCGCCATGACCATCAGGGTGATGAACGGGACCTCCTTCCAAACGTAGGTGACGATGATGCCGATGCACCAGGGATCGTTAATCAGCAGCGGAAACCGCGATGCGCCGTCGATCAATCCGGCGGCCTGAAGAATCCGCGAAATCATGCCGCTGGGAGCCAGCAGGAACACGGCCGCCGTTGCGATAACCAGGTGCGGAACCGCGAGCGGAATCTCGAAAATGAAACCGACCAGTCGGCGGGGTCCTCGAAATCCGATCAAAAAAAGGGCCGCCGAAATACTGAGCGCACCGGCGACAACCGTCGACACCACGGAGATGTAAAAGGTCAACCCTAAGCTTTTCAGGAAACCCGGATCGGTCAGGATGTTCTCGAAGTGCTGCAGAGTATAGGTATTCATTCCGGCAGCCGGGAGATAACCGAGGCTTTGCAGAAACCCGAGCACGAGTCCCCCGCCGAAAAGGACCGTCACCAGCCCCAAAGCCGGCGCCAATAACAGTGTCAAGGCGGACCGCCCCGGATTACTACGTGTACGGGCATTTGCATCGGCTGACTGATCTCGCGTGATCATCTTTTCTTCAGTACGTTTTCCTCCCACCCCTTTTCCAGGCGGATCAGTATGTCGGAGGGCGGTTCCGGCAGCCGGTGGCTCTGCAACACGTCGTCCGGCAGAGTGGCTGCGCCGCGTGGCAATTCGGCAAACCGGGCCTGCCACTGCGGATCCAGGCGCTTGACGTTGATGGCGGGGAAATCGCCCCACACATCGGGATCGGCCTTCTTGAGCTGCGCCTCGGGAGACAGAAGAAAATCGGCCACCACCATCGCACCTTCCTTGTGAGCGGCGTTGAAGGGAATCGCGACAAAATGGGTGTTGCCGATGGTCCCTTCCTCGAAGACAAACGTTCGCACCGTCGGGGGATACAATCCGTCGAGAATCTTTTTCGAGGCCTCGGCCGGATGATAACTGATGGCGAAGTCGACCTCTTTGTCGGCGAAAAGTTGCGACAGACGCTCGGGATTCTCCGGGTAGGTTTTACCGTCGCGCCACAGGTAGGGCGCCAGTTCCCTGAGGGTCCGATAGGTCTTTTCCGATGCCACGGTGAAGCGCTTTTCATTCATCGGTTCCTGCCAGATGGCCGCACCCTCGGAAACATGATAGAAAACCTGACGCACGAACACCGATCCGGTAAAATCAGGCGGCGCCGGATAGGTGAACCGTCCCGGGTGGCGGCGGACCCATTCGAGCAGCGTTTCCATTGAAACCGGTGGTGTCGGTGTGCGTACGCTGTCGTAAACCATCACGACCTGGGCGCTGCCCCAGGGAGACTCCAGATTTTCCACCGGCTCCCCGAAATCATTGTAGACCGAAGGTTGACTCCAGTCGACCAGGACCTGGTTCGGAAGGCGGTCGGCAAAGGGACCGTAGAGCAGGCCGTTGCGCTTGGCGGTGCGAAAATTTTCGCCGTTGATCCAAAGCAGGTCGGCCTGGCCGCCCGACATTTTTCCGGCCTGTTTTTCAACCAGCAGCTTGCTGATCACTTCGGCGATATCCGATCACCGGCACCTGGCGCAGCTTAACCCCGTAAAGTTCATTGACGCGAGACGCCACAAAACCGTTCACATAGGCGTTGGTGCTGGGAAATCCCCCCCACATGAACCAGTCGACAGTCTGCCCCCGGGCCCGCTTCAGGACATCATCCCAGTTACCGGGCTTGGCCGCCGTGGATGATGCCCAACAAATTGATAATGCCAGTGTCAACAAAAGGACTGCCACGCGACTTTGCTGCCGGTTAGGTCGTGAAAAGAAGTTCATCAGTTTCCAAACAGTCATTTTCTTCCTTCGGTCTTGTGTTTAATACGAAAATAAAACCAAACCCGCTGGCGAGGTAGGCCCCTCCGCCCGGAGTTATCCGAATGGAATGGTATTTCTGGTTTCAGTCACTTTTCATCAATTTTCTGATAACGAATGGAAGAATACCGCCGTGCACGAAGTAATCGACGTCCACGTCGGTGTCCAACCGGGAAATCGTCTCGAAGTCAACTGTCGTCCCATCCTTCTTGACGGCTTTGACCTGCAGGACCTTGCGCGGCGTCATTCCGGCCACCCCGCTGATGGTGTAGGTCTCTTCTCCACTCAGGCCAAGGCTCTCCGCGTTTTGACCGTCCTTGAAGATCAGAGGCAGGACCCCCATACCGACCAAATTGCTGCGGTGAATCCGTTCGAATGATTCGGCAATGACCGCCTTGATCCCCAGCAGCGTGGTCCCCTTGGCCGCCCAGTCACGGGATGAACCGGTCCCGTATTCCTTGCCGGCCAGAACGATAAGCGATTTCGGCTGTGCGAGGTAGCTTTTGGCGGCATCGTAGACAAACATCTCTTCCTTCTCCGGGAACTTGACGGTGTAACTGCCCTCCTTCGGAGCCACGAGTTTGTTTTTGATGCGGATGTTCCCGAATGTGCCGCGCATCATGACTTCGTGATTGCCTCTGCGCGAGCCGTAGGAATTGAAATCGACCGGCTCGACCCCTTGGTCGATCAAATAGCGGCCGGCCGGATAGGCGGCCGGAATCGCCCCGGCCGGCGAAATATGGTCGGTGGTCACGGTGTCGCCGAGCAGCATCAGAGTGGCGGCGTCTTTGATGTCGGCCGTTGCGGACAGATCGAGTTTGAAGTCGTCGAAATAAGGCGGCCGCTTGATATAAGTCGATCGGTCATTCCATTTGAAGGTTTCACTTTCGGCGGTGTCGAGTTGACGCCAGAAGTCATCCCCATCGAAAATCCGGCTGTACTCTTCAGCGTAAAATGCCTTTTTGACGTGCTTGTCGATGAGGCCATCGATTTCCTCCTTGGAAGGCCAGATGTCCTCGAGGTAGACCGGCTCCCCGTTGGGATCGAGTCCCACCGGTTCAAAGGTCAGATCCACATCGATCCGGCCGGCAAGGGCAAAAGCGACCACCAGCATGGGTGAGGCCAGGTAATTGGCCTTCACGCTTTGATGGATGCGGGCTTCGAAATTCCGGTTCCCGGAAAGAACCGCGGCCACCGTCAGGTTCTTCTCCTTGATGATCCGCTCAATTTCGGGGTGCAGCGGGCCGCTGTTGCCGATGCAGGTGGTGCAGCCGAAAGCCGCCAGGTGAAACCCGAGGGCCTCGAAGTAAGGCATCAGAGCCGCATCCTCCAGGTAGCGCAGGACGACCTTGGATCCGGGGGCCAGAGATGTCTTGACATAAGACGGTACTTTCAACCCGCGAGCCACGGCGTTGCGGGCCACCAGGCCGGCACCCAGGAGAACGGACGGGTTAGAAGTGTTGGTGCAGGAGGTGATCGCCGCAATGGCCAGGCAGCCGTCGCCGAACCGCTCCGGTCTGCCGAAAAGAGTCACCTCGTAGGCCCTGGAGTTGACCGGATGGCAGACCGGTGAGCGCATGGTCTGCGAGCCGGACTCATCGTGGAACTGCGACAGATGCGCGAGATCGGCATCGCGGTCGTACGCACATCCGAGCACGCCCGCAAAGGCGCCCTTCAAATCGGGCAGCACGATCCGGTCTTGGGGCCGGGCGGGCCCGGCCACCGACGGCGCGACGGTGGACAGGTCCAGTTCCAATACCTGACTGTATTCCGGATTTTCCGTGCCGCTGTAAAAAAGCCCGTTGGCCTTGGTGTAAGCCTCGACAATTTTCGCCTGGTCTTTGCGGTTGGTGAGTTTCAAGTAGTCGACAGTTTTCTCGTCCACCGGGAAAAAACCGAGGGTGGCCCCGTATTCGGGCGTCATGTTGGCGATCGTGGCGCGATCCGGAACGGTCAACTTCTTCATTCCCGATCCGAAATACTCGACAAACTTTTCGACCACGTCATGCTTTCTGAGCATCTCGGTGACCACCAGCACCAGGTCGGTGGCGGTCACCCCGGGGTTGAGTTCGCCGGTCATGTGCACACCGATCACCTGGGGAATCGACATGTAGTAGGGCTGGCCCAGCACAACCGCTTCGGCCTCGATGCCCCCGACCCCCCAGCCCATGACCCCGATACCGTCGATCATCGTCGTGTGGGAGTCGGTTCCCACCAGAGTGTCCGGGTAGGCCTGAAGCGTATCGTCATCTCCTTCGGTGACCACCACCCGGCCGAGATATTCCAGGTTGACCTGATGGCAGATGCCGGAATTGGGCGGCACGACCCTGAAATTGTCGAAACTCTTCTGGGCCCATTTGAGGAGAGCATACCGTTCGCCGTTGCGGGCGTATTCTCTGTCCACGTTTTTGGTCAAGGCCCCATCGCTGCCGTAGTAGTCGAGCTGAACGGAATGGTCCACGATCAAATCCACCGGCACCAGGGGGTTGATCTTCACCGGGTCCCCCCCGAGTTCCTTGACGGCATCGCGCATGGCGGCCAGATCGACCACGGCCGGTACGCCGGTGAAGTCCTGCATCAACACCCGGGCCGGGTGGTAGGGGATTTCCACCGGGGAGCTGTAAGTCTTCTGCCAGCGGGCGATACTGAGCAGGTCTTCCTCCCGCACGATGCGGCCGTCGAGTTTTCTCAGCAGATTTTCAACTAGAATGCGGATGGAAAACGGCAGTCGGTCGATATCCGTCACGCCGTTTTCCTGCAGCTGCTTGATGTCGGCAATGCTGTACTGCCGGCCGTGAACGGTGATCCTTCGCATAAAATCTTCTCGTTTCATAAGCACTCCTCATGGGATTAGACGGTGGTTCGAGGCCTCTTTTGGCCCACCACGATGCATCAATTGACGCGCCTTCCGTTTTTTCGCATTAAAGCAGTTTGTCAGTTGTGTCGGTTAGGTCAGTTTTGTCAGTTAACCGCTCATGGCCCTTAAGCCACGACTGTTTCCGGTTTCAGGTTCCGAGTTTCAAGTTTCAAATTTCAAGTTTCTATTTGCGGGTCTGATTCTATTTTCGAACAAAACGCTGATAGCCTCTTGAGCCACCACAGTGCATTCGGACCGGATCAGGTTTCGCCCCTGAGTTTCTTGATGATTTTTGGAATAAAGAATGAAAAGCCAAATCATGCAAGGGAGAAAAACACTTTGAACGAGATCAACTGCCCCCAGTCTCCCGACGTCCAGACCTCCTTGAGCGTTCCGATGAAGAAGGTGAAGATAAACGTTCCGACGACAATGCCCAATCCCGTCCCGGCGACGTAATCCCAAAATCGCACTCGCGTCAGGCCCATGCCGAAATTCATGGGCGTAAAAGGAAAGTAGATCAGCCGCAGGTAGAGCACGGTAGCAAACCCGTTGCGTTCGATGGCCTCGTCATACTTTCTCAATCGGTCGCCGACCAGAGAAGCGGCAAATTCGCGGCCGAGGGTGCGCCCGATAACAAAAGCCGCGCTGGCACCCAGCATCGCACCAAACCAAACATAGATGAACCCCAGGTAAGGTCCGAAAATCGCGGCGCCCAGACCGGTCAGAAAGGTCCCCGGAACAAACAGGCAAACGCCCACCGTGTAGATGAGAATAAAGACCAGCGGTGCCCAGAAACCGGCTGTGTTCAGAAATCGCCCCAACTGTTCTGACGTCAAGTAGCCTTTCACCGGCGTGAAGCGAACCAGAACAATGGCACAGACGATAAACGCCGCCAGGATGATGGCCTTGACAATCGCCTTGCTGCGGCTGACGGCCGGACCTTGTCCATTTTCTTTCATATATCGGCTCTACGGTTACGGTCGAGCTTCACGCAATTCAGGTAAAACAGCGGTGCCGCCGCCTTTCCGCCCCGGCCTCGGGTCGATACGCTCATGTTGTATACTCATCCAGGCTGCAGGCGCG
>JARROL010000008.1:0-19855 GCA_037383965.1 Desulfobacterales bacterium
GGTCCAGGAGGGCATGGATGAATATGACAGTGGAAATTACAAATCGGCCCTTGAGTATTTTCAGAAGATCAAAGACTGGTATCCGTTCAGCAAGTACGTTACCCTGGCGGAGTTGAAGATCGCCGATGCGCACTATCACCTCGAAGAGTACGAGGATGCCATCTTTGCGTATCAGGAGTTTGCCGACCTTCATCCCAACAACGAAGCAGTTCCCTACGTTCTTTACCAAATCGGTCGCTGCTATTTCGACCAGATGGATACGATCGATCGCGACCAGACTGTCACCCGCAAGGCCTTGGAAAATTTCAGGCAACTTCAGAAACAATACCCCCGATCGCTCTATGCCGAAAGGGCGACCGACCACATCAATAAATGCTTGAAAAACCTCGCCGGTAACGAATTTTACATCGCGATGTTCTATTACAAAAGCAAGCATTACGATGCGGCCCTGCAGCGCTTCAAGTCGCTCGTTGCCAATTATCCGGATGTCGGTGTTCATCGCATTGCCCTGCAGTACATCGCCAAGTGCGAGTCTTCACTCGCAAAACAAGCTCAAGGCAATTAAAAAAGACTTTACAGATTCCGACCTTTCCTGTAGAAATCCATTTTTAATTTTTCGGTATCGATCTTTGGGTTTCCGGGTTCGATCGCGGCCCGAGCCGAAAGGGCACCGGGTCAATTTTAAAGAGAGGCGATTATGTCGAAAGCATGTGAAATATGCGGTAAAAAGCCGATGGTGGGCAACAATGTGAGCCACGCGCACAACGTGAATAAACGCCGGTTCAACCCGAACCTGCAGCGCGTCAGGGCTAACGTAAACGGCAGGGTTAAAAAGATGACGGTCTGTACCAGTTGCATCAAATCCGGTTGCATCGTCAAGGCGCCCTGAGCCCTATCACAAACGCTTATTAACGGTCGGTCGGCAACACCAGCTGAAGACAATTTCGAACGAGGCGGTGTGGGCGGCGGGTCAGTTGATGCGTTTAACCTCAAACACTTGTTTGACCTTTTTAAGCGACGATATTATACGGTTCAGGTGCTCGGTGTCTTCCACATCGATGGTGAATACGCTGTTCACGATCTTGTTTTCCTGGGTTTCAGTTTTGGCGTTCAGTATGTTGGCTTCATTCTTGCTGATGTTGCTGACCACGTCAGCCAACAGCCCGACACGATCGTGGGACCGGATGTAAATTTTTACCGGATACGTTTCTGACTTTTCAATGTTCCACTCCACTTCGATTTGGCGGTCGGGATTCATTTTCAGGGCGTTGACGCAGCCTGCGCGGTGAACGGTCACGCCATAGCCGCGGGTGATGTAGCCGGTGATCGAATCGCCCGGCACCGGCTGGCAGCATTTGCCGAAGCGAATCAGGATATCATCCACTCCCTTGACCACCACCCCGCCTTTAGGCTTTTTCTTGCGCACCCGCCCGATGAGCTTGTTAAAGACTGACTCGCGCTTTTCATCGCTTTCGGCTTTGGCTGTAAAGCGTCTTACCACCTGTAGCGGTGTAATCTTGCCGTAGCCCACACTGGCGATCAAGTCTTCGACAGTTTTGAGCCCGAAGTGCTCAACCACACGGCTCATTTCGTCGGTTTTGATCAGTGCCGAAAAATTGAGCTTTTCCTTGCGGAATGCCTTTTCGCACATTTCCCGTCCGAGTGAAATGCTGCGGTCTTTTTCCTGGGTTTTGATCCATTGACGGATTTTTGAACGGGCTTTGACCGTCTTGACATACTTTAGCCAGTCCTTGCTCGGCTGGTGGTTCTTTTGGGTTACGATCTCAATGACATCGCCGGTTTGCAGTTCGTACTGGAGTGGGACCATGCGGTCGTTGACCTTTGCTCCGACGCATTGGTCGCCAACCTCCGAGTGGATCATATAGGCGAAATCGACAGGTGTTGCCCCTTTGGGAAGTGTTTTTATTTCCCCGCGGGGAGTGAAAACATAGACCTCGTCCGGGAAAAGGTCGATGCGCACGTTTTCCATGAATTCGCCCGGGTCCCTGAAATTTTCCTGGTTTTCGACCAATTCCTGGATCCAGGTGTACATTCGACTTACCCGTTCATCGACCTGCTTGCCTTCCTTATAGCCCCAGTGGGCGGCGATGCCCGATTTGGCCACCCGGTCCATTTCCCAAGTTCGGATTTGGACCTCCATCCGCTCGCCAAAGGGACCGAAAACCGTCGTGTGCAGAGACTGGTACATGTTGGGCTTCGGACGGCTGATATAGTCCTTGAATTTGATGTCGATCGGTTTCCAGAGAGAATGAATCAGCCCGAGGGTTTCGTAACAATGTGGGATGGTGTCGATGATGATCCTGAAGGCGATGATGTCGTAGACATCTTCGAAATCTAGATTCTGGCTCATCATTTTGTGGTAGATGCTGTAGTAATTTTTGTTGCGACCCAGCACCTCGCATTTCAGGTTGGCCTCCTCCATTTTTTTCAGAATGTACTTCTTTACGGTTTCGACATATTTTTCGCGTTCCGCCTGATCCTTGGCGACCAGATTGCTGATGCGTTCATACTCATCGGGCAGCATGTACCTGAAGGAGGCGTCTTCGAGTTCCTTCTTGATCCAGTAGATGCCTAACCGGGCGGATATCGGAGCATAGATATCCATGGTTTCCCGGGCTATTTTGATTTTTTTCTTTTCGTTGCGGTGATACTGAAGGGTCCGCATGTTGTGCAGGCGATCCGCCAGCTTGATCAGTATGACCCGGATGTCGTCGGCCATGGCCAACAGCATTTTTCGGATGCTCTCGGCCTGTCGGGCTTCGGAGCTGCTCAGACGCAGTTTGCTCAGCTTGGTGACGCCGGAGACGATATGGAGAACATCGGGGCCGAAAATTTTCTCGATTTCTTCAGGTGTAGCCGCCGTATCCTCGAGAACATCGTGCAGAAGACCCGAGGTGACGCTGATGTCATCGAGGTTCATATCGGCCAGGATGCCGGACACCTCCAGTGGATGGGACAGGTAGGGTTCACCTGAGAGGCGCACCTGGCCTTCGTGAACCCGCGCGGAGTAAATATAAGCCCGTTCGATCAGGCTGAGGTCGGCTTCAGGGGAGTATTCGGCAACTTTGTCGAGGATGTCGGTAATACGGATCATAGGCGATGAATAAGGCGGTTCGCTTTATCAACACATCTTCGCATCTTCTAGAAATATTACGATCTAAGGCTCTAAACTCCAAGAATGACGATTTTAATAGGATTTGGCGAAGACGACCCTTTGCGGTGAAGGCTTACCGCAAGCGATGCATCCGCCCGGACCCGTGTCATCGTTCAATGCGACTGGCAGAGGGACGCAGCGGATGGTCACACCGAGGTCCTCCTTGATGACTGTTTCACACGCTGTGTCACCGCACCAGTGCGATAGTGCGAACCCGCCGTGAATTTCGGGCTTTTCTTTGTCTGAAGGCGTAAAATAATCATAAAATGACTTTTTCTCATCGATCACTGTCGTATGGTTCTTCTGGAAAGTCAGCGCGCGATCGAATATCGCGTTTTGAATGCTGTCGAGGATATCGGTGATTTCGGCGACAAACCGGTCGCGTTTGATGGAGACTTTTTCGCGGTGATCCCGGTCCCGGCGGCCAATGAAAACAGATTCTGCGGCGATGTCCCGCGGGCCGATTTCGACCCGTAGCGGAATGCCCTTCCTGATCCATTCCCATCCTCTCGCGCCGCCGATATCACGCGTGTCGATTTCCACCTCGATTGGCCGCCGACCATAGTGCTTCTCTTGCAATGCCTTGGCCAAACTGTCGACATACGGCATCACCAGGGCGCTCTCCTCTGCATTTCGCATGATGGGCAGCAAAACGAGATGTGCCGGCGCGACCCGAGGCGGTAGAATGATGCCGTTGTCGTCGCCGTGAGTCATGATCAAACCGCCGATCAGTCGTGTTGATGCACCCCAGGACGTTGTCCAGGCGAACTGCTCCTGTTCGTTGGCATCCTGATACCGGATGCCCGAAGCCCGGGCAAAATTTTGACCGAGAAAGTGGGAGGTGCCGGCTTGCAAAGCACGACGATCCTGCATCATCGCTTCGACGCACAGCGTATCCACTGCACCTGGAAATCGTTCCCCCGCCGTTTTGCGGCCCTTGATGACCGGAATGGCAAGGTGGCTTTCGGCGAGTTCGGCGTAGACGTCAAGCATCATAATTGTCCTTGCGAGGGCTTCTTCCTCGGTTGCGTGCGCCGTGTGCCCTTCCTGCCACAAGAATTCACTGGTTCTCAAAAATACTCTGGTTCGCATTTCCCAGCGGACCACATTGGCCCATTGGTTGATGAGCACGGGCAGGTCCCGGTAGCTGTTGATCCATTTAGAAAAGGAGTCACCGATGATCGTTTCCGATGTCGGTCTTACGATGAGGGGTTCCGTAAGGGGGCCGGCCGGCACGAGGCCCCCCTGCGGTCCTTTTTCGAGCCGGTGGTGGGTGACCACGGCACATTCCTTGGCGAACCCCTCGATGTGTTCGGCTTCCTTCTCGAGAAAACTCAGCGGGATAAAAAGCGGAAAGTAGGCATTTTTCACTCCGGTGGCCTTGAACATCGCGTCCAGTTCTTGCACAATGTTTTCCCAGAGGCTGTATCCCCAAGGTTTGATCACCATGCACCCGCGCACGGGAGATTTTTCCGCAAGGTCAGAAGCCTTTACAACTTGTTGATACCACTCAGAATAATCCTCTTCCCGGGTGGGGCTGATAGCCGTTTTCGGTTGTTGCTGTTTACCCATTCTCATCCTCGTGTGACGATGTGTATAATCGCCATGATGTCGTCAAGTTCTCGATTTCCACTCGGTTTCGTATTTTTCCACTTCGGCCAGAAGGACCTCCGCCAGTTTCTCTTCGGGAAATTTTTTGACGATTTTACCTTTTTTGAAAAGAATTCCCACGCCATTGCCGCCGGCGATGCCGATATCGGCTTCCCGGGCTTCGCCAGGACCGTTGACCACGCAGCCCATGATGGCCAGTTTCACCGGCACCGATTTGAGCAGGAGCGCTTTTTCGACCTTTTCGGTGATGCCGAAGAGATCGATATTGCAACGGCCGCAAGTCGGGCAGGAGACGATATCAGGACCATGGCGGCGAATGTCCAACCCTTTCAAAATCTCGTAGCCGACACGCACTTCTTCAATCGGATCGCGGGTCAGGGAAACGCGAATGGTGTCGCCGATCCCTTCGGCCAGCAGCATCCCGATTCCGAGGGTCGATTTGACGATCCCCGAGTAGAGTCCACCGGCCTCGGTTACGCCGACATGCAGGGGGAAATCGGTCTGCTCGGACAACAGACGATAGGCCTCCACCGTCCGGTGAACATCCGAGGCTTTCATGGAAATTTTTATCCGCTCGAAACCGAGTGCCGCTATATTTTCGATGTGGCGCAAGGCACTTTCAACCATCCCCTCGGCGGTCACGCCATTGTATTTCTTCAGCAGATCTTTTTCGAGAGAACCGGCATTGACACCGATCCGGATCGGTACACCGAATTCCTCGGCACAGTCCACAACCGCTTTGACTTTTTTACGGCCGCCGATATTGCCGGGGTTGATCCGCAAACCGTCGGCACCAGACCGAATCGCTGCGATTGCCAAACGGTGATCGAAGTGAACATCGGCAATCAGGGGGATCGTGATCTGTGATTTGATGTGCGCGATGGCGACGGCGGCCTTTTCGTCCGGCACCGCCGACCGTACGATTTCACAACCGGCGGCTTCGAGCTTTTTGATCTGGGCGACCGTTGCCGCCACGTCCGGGGTCACCGTATTGGTCATGGATTGGACGGCAATCGGTGCATTGCCTCCAATTGTCACGCCGCCCACGGTTATCCGGCGGGTTTTATTTCGCTTGATCGTGAAGCTCATGAGCATCTATCGCAGTCCGAGTGTCTCGAAGCGACAACCGGCCCCTGAATCAAAGGCCGCGGACTTACCTTTCCCATCCTCAAAGCAGATCACCCGCTGACCATTTCCGGATTATGAAAAGGTATTTTTTGATTTCCGATACAGAAACAGACCCTATTGTGAAAGATCAAGGAAATCAAAAAAATAATGTGGGAACACGCGTCTATGCGGTCAACATACGATTCTGCAGACTTGCCCTGCTTTTTGGGTCGCGCCTTTTGCGTGATTGGCGCGAGAATTGGTCAATGGGCCGTTGTAACCGTTCACAGGGTTGCAACGTCCGATACGCTTCAAACTAACCAATTGTAAGCGTTTACAGGGTGCCGCAGATGCAAGGCGTCGGGTGCGCAGACGACCTATTGTACTTCAAGTGCCGAGCAGATGCGGTGCCCTCTGAACGCTTACGGGCCGTTTATAGACCCAAACAACCTAACAAACCCGATAGACGAGTTCAAGGAAAATAGATACCTCCTTGTGAAGGCCAGGTTTATCCTTCCCGGGCAGGGAATTCAAGGTTTGAAAGGTTAACAGGTGCTGCGGTCAGGGACATGGTATGCTCTCTTTTTTTGAAATTGAACCGTGTCTTCAAATGGACTATATAAGGGGGCCATTACGGCGTCATATGCGAGAACAGAACATAAAAGAAGCGGGGGGTCGAATGAGTTTACCTGACAAGAACGATAATGATAACCAGCCGGATCAGGCCATAACACAGGAAATTAAAGTGCGCCTCAGAAAAGATGCGCTGGCGTGTGCCGTTGCCTTTGACATAGCCGGGAAAGTTGGTTGCACGCCGGCCGAGGTCGGCCGGACGGCCGACCAGCTGCACATTCGTCTCGTTAAGTGTCAGCTGGGACTATTTGGATACAAGCCGCAGAAAAAGATCGTCGATTCGCGCATGCCACAGGAACCGGCTCTTGGTGACGCCATTCGAGACGGGCTGGTTGACGACCGGCTGTCATGCAAAACGGCCTGGCGCATTGCCGCACAGTTCGGTGTGCCGAAGATGACCGTTAGCAGCGCCTGCGAAGCCCTGGGGATCAAAATCAAGCCCTGCCAACTCGGCGCATTCTGAAAAGCAGTTGAGCCGGTTGTGCCCGTTAGCCCGTTGACCAGTTAAAGGATTTTTCCCTATTGTTGTTTGTCCTTTCTACCGTTTTACGGCATAAAATACGTAAATATTCGAGGACCAAAATGTATTTTGGATTCGCGCAGCCGATGGAATCATTAAATTTTCGGGGTATGATTTTTTAGACCTATTGACAGCTTACGATCCCACAGTAGAGCTTGACCTTTCCAACTATTAACCCGTTAAACCGTCTCAACCGGCAAACCGGCTCAACGGGCAAAACCGGCTCAATGGGCAAAACGGACTTAACCGGCTAACCGGCCAACGGCCGTTGGCCTCACAGCATCCCGTTTTCACCCACAAAGGGATTGGTGCGGCGCTCTTTACCGACTGTGGTCGGTTCCATGTGACCCGGATACACAACCACGTCGTCGGCGAGTGAAAAAAGCTTGGTTTGAATATTTTGTTTCAACGTTGCGGCATTGCCGCCCGGAAAATCGGTGCGACCGACCGAACCGGCAAAAAGGGTATCACCGACGAAAACGCAGCCATTGGTGAAAAGCGATATGCCGCCCTGAGTGTGACCGGGTGTGTGCAGCACCTTAAGGGTAATGGTGCCGAAGGCGACCGTGTCGCCTTCTTCCAGGAGTTGGTCCGGAGCGGGTGAATTCTCCGCCGACAGCCCCCAGGAGGCGGCGCTGGCAGAAAGCTGGTCCAGCATCGGGGCATCGAGGCGGTGAATGAGAATCGGGGCGCCGGTGGCATCCTTGAGGCGTTTGTTCGCACCGACGTGGTCGAAATGGCCATGGGTGTTGATGATGTAGCGGAGCTTCAAGTTGGAGCGGGCCAGGGTCATTAAAATCCGATCGGCCTCGCCACCCGGATCGATCACGACGGCTTCCCGTGTTTCTTCACAGCCCAAAATGTAGCAATTGGCCTGAATCGGTCCGACTGTCAACGATTCGATAATCAAAGGATCCTCCTTAACCGGGACAACCAGGCTCGCCTTTCTGCGCGCCTACCGGAAACACCGCCGTCCCGTTGAAAAAGATGTTGGTTGGAGCGGGTCAATTATTTTTCTTGCAGCTTTCCTCAATCAGCCGGTTGCGGGTGACTGTCGGGGATTTTCTGAAGCGGCAGGGCTTCGCTGTCGATTCGGACACTGTCCAGAATTCCGTTGATGAAGGCGCCGGACTCTTCTGTGCCGTACTTTTTGCCGATGTCGATGGCTTCGTTGATGGACACTTTAGCCGGAATGTCACCGCAAAAAAGCATCTCATAGGCGGCAATGCGCATGATGTTCCGATCGACGCACGACATCCGGCTCAGACGCCAGTTACGAGAGAAGCGCTCGATCAACTGGTCGATCAACGCCCTCGAACCATTGACACCGCGGATCAGTTCCAGGAAGAACGGACGGGCCTTGGCCGGGGGATTGTAGTGATCGCAGAACCGCTGTAGCATCTTTTCAGACGTATCGCCGGTCATGTCCATACAAAATAGAGCTTGCAGCGCGAGTTCGCGGGCTTTGCGGCGGATTCCCATTTTCAGGCCTATGCGACGGTTCCCATTAAATTGGCCATTTCCACCGCCGCCATGGCGGCATGCCAACCTTTGTTGCCGGACTTGGTGCCGGCCCTATCGATCGCCTGTTCGACCGTGTCGGTTGTCAGTACACCGAAGATGACCGGGAGTTCGAAGTCCAGGCCGACCTGGGCCACGCCCTTGCTGACTTCGGCGCAGACGTAGTCAAAATGCGGCGTGGCGCCTCGAATCACCGCTCCGAGGCAGATCACGGCATCGTAACGGCCGGTACGGGCGGCTTTTTTAGCCGCCAGCGGTATTTCGAAGGCCCCCGGTACTTTTATGATTTGGATATCGTTTTCCTTCGCACCGGTGCGCGTCAGTGCATCCAGTGCCCCGCCCAGCAATTTTTCGGTAATAAAATCATTGAAACGGCTGACCACGACCCCAAAGCGTTTGCCCTTGGCGATGAGCTGTCCTTCCAGGATTTTTACCATTTCGACTCCTCCCGGTTCGTTTGATCAGGTTGGCGAATCATTGATGCGATATCGGGGTGATGACGCTGTCATCGTCAATATGCAGTAAATGGCCCATTTTCAGTTTCTTGCATTCGAGATAGCAGCGGTTGTATTCGTTCGGTTCGATTTCTATGGGAATCTGCTCCACGATGGTCAGTCCATAGCCATCCAACCCGATCATTTTTTTGGGATTGTTGGTCAGAAGACGCATCTTCCGGACCCCCAGGTTGACGAGTATCTGGGCCCCCAGGCCGTAATCGCGCATGTCGGCCTTGAAGCCGAGTCTGCGGTTGGCTTCGACGGTGTCGAGTCCCTGCTCGCGCTGCAATTCGTAAGCCTTCAGTTTATTGACCAGCCCGATCCCCCGGCCTTCCTGGCGCAAATAGAGAATGACGCCAACACCTTCCTTTTCAATCATCGACATGGCCTTGTGAAGCTGGTCACCACAGTCGCAGCGCAGCGAGCCGAAAATATCACCGGTCATGCACTCCGAGTGGACCCTGACCATGACCGGTTTTTCAGGGTCGATCTGGCCCTTGACCAGTGCAACGTGCAGCAGCTGGTCGACATCGTTCTCGAACGCGATCATCCTGAATTCGCCGCCGTGCTGGGTGGGGATGACAGATTCGGCCGCGCGATGGACGAAGGCTTCGTTTTTCATGCGGTATTCGACCAGATCGGCGATGGTGCAAATGCCGATGCCGTGCTTCTGACTGAATTTTTCCAGGGCCGGCATGCGTGCCATGGTTCCGTCTTCATCCATGATTTCACAGATGACGCCGGCCGGTTTCAAGCCGGCCATACGCGCCAGGTCGACCGACCCTTCGGTTTGACCGACACGGACCATCACGCCACCCTCGCGGGCGCGCAGCGGGAATATGTGACCGGGGCGGACAAGGTCATTCGGCTTGGCGTTGTCCGCTACCGCGGTGTGAATGGTTCTGGCACGGTCGGCGGCCGATATACCGGTTGTCACGCCGCAGCGGGCCTCTATCGATACGGTGAACCCGGTCTGAAAGGCCGAGGTGTTGTTGTCGACCATCATCGGCAGATCGAGCTTGTCGATCATCGCGTTCGACATGGCCAGACAGATCAGGCCACGCCCGTATTTTGCCATAAAATTAATGGCTTCGGGCGTCACTTTTTCGGCCGCCATGCACAGGTCGCCTTCGTTTTCACGGTCTTCGTCATCCACCAGAATGACCATCCGACCGACCTTGATTTCTTCGATGGCTTTTTCGATTTCAAGAATTGGCATCTTGACTCTCACTCTCTTTTGAATCTAACGGTAAAGCAGAAAAAGCGATCCGGACCCTGCCGGTTCCCGCAGGCTTCGGACAACGCCATTGTTTGCTACAGGTATCCTTTTTTAGTTGTAAAATACTTGTCAACGGTATCGGACCGGTATGCAGGTGCAGTCTTTTCGCTGCCTCTTCCAGAGGTAAACCGTTCGATATATTTGCCGATCATGTCGGTTTCGATGTTGACCGCGGCCCCGATTTTTTTGAACCGCAGGGTCGTTGCCAGCCACGTGTGTGGAATGATGCTGACCTCGAGCCGGTTGGTGGTGAGCTGGTTGATGGTCAAGCTGATCCCATCCACCGCCACCGATCCTTTTTCGATCATGTACCGCGAAAGCGCCGACTCGACGCCGATGGTGAGGATGGTAGCGTTAGCTTTCGTGCCGATGGCTTTTATAATCCCGGTCCCGTCGATGTGACCCGTAACCAGGTGGCCGTCGAGGCGATCGGAAAACCGCAGTGCCCGTTCGAGATTGACCCGCTCGCCGGCCCGCGCCTCTCCGAAGGTCGTGCGGGCGATTGTCTCGGGGGACACATCGGCCTCGAAACGTTTGCCGGATACCATCACGGCCGTCAGACAGGCGCCGCTAACGGCGATGCTGTCACCGACCCGGGTCCCCTCCAGCCCATAATCCGCCGTGATCGCCAGACGCCGGGCCTGTCCGACAGAGCGAATGGCAGTAATGCTTCCCATACCTTCTATGATGCCGGTGAACATTGAATTATAAAAACAGTTTTAGGATTTATGTGTTAGGTTTTAAGCTTTAGGGATGAGGTTTAGACAATAGCATGGCTTACAATGAACTTAAAACCTAAAACTTAAAACTATCGAACATACCCCTCGATCATCACGTCCTCGCCGACACGGTGTGCCTGCATTCTTTTTATCGGCAGGCAGTCTTTCATCAACTCCGGTCCCGGTCCACGGCAGATCGGTACACCATCGTCGCCGCCCAGAATTTTCGGTGCAAAAAAGAAAATGACCTTATCGACGATGCCGTCCCTGAAAGCCGAGGCGATAACTTGGCCGCCGCCTTCCACCAGCAGACTGGTAACCTCCGCCGCACCGATGGCAGCCACCAGTCGGTCAAGGTCGATCCGGCCCTCTTTGAGCGAAGAGGATAGAATGCGCACGCCTTTTTCTTCGAGCCGCCTTTTCTTTTCTTCGGGGACAACGGGTCCGGTGACGATTACGGTACCTGTGGCGGCGCCTCCTTGCAGCACGCGGGCATCTTCGGAGATCGACAAATTCGTGTCCAGGATGTACCGCTGCGGGTCTTTGCCGTGAAACCCGTTGATGCGGGTTGTCAGGCTGGGATCGTCCCGTCTGACCGTATTCACCCCGACCATAATGGCATCCGAGGCGTGGCGCAGGCGGTGAACCTGTTCTCGCGAGGCTTCCCCCGAAACCCACCTGGCATCTCCGGTTCTGGTGGCGATACGGCCGTCAAGCGTCGCGGCACATTTGATGGTGACAAACGGCCGCCGGGTGCGTGCATACTTGATAAAAACCTCGTTTAGACGTGCCGCAGCGTCTTCACAAACACCGCTGGTAACCTCAATCCCATTTTCTGCCAGTAACGCGAGGCCGCCGCCTTTGACATCGGGGTTCGGATCCCGCATGGCCACCACGACCCGTCGGATTCCGGTCGCCAGAATCTTTTCCGTGCACGGCGGGGTTCGGCCGGTGTGATTGCAGGGCTCGAGCGTAACGTAGAGTGTTCCTTCCCGCGCTTCAAGCCCCGCGTCTTCAATGGCGTTGACTTCGGCATGGGGTTTCCCGGCGGCTGCGTGATAGCCTTTTCCGATGATTCGCTCGTCCTTTACGACAATTGCACCGACCATTGGGTTGGGTGAGGTGAACCCGGACCCTTTCCGGGCCAGATCGAGCGCGAGCAGCATGTACTTTTCGTCTTCCATTATATCACGTACCCGGTCCGGACATCGGCGATCACAGTGGATTGAAAAACAACCGCCGGTGTTCGACCAAGACGGTTTAGGACGACTGCTGGCTGAGAAGATTTTTCAACTCGGAAACAAAGTCATTGACATCCTTGAATTCGCGATAGACCGATGCGAAACGGACATAGGCCACGCCGTCGAGGTCGTGCAGCCGGGCCATGACCTTTTCACCCAAAATATGGGAGGGGATTTCTTTTTCACCGATTTCCCTGAGATCCCGTTCGAGCTCGTCGATGAACTCTTCGATCGCGTTCATGCTGATATTGCGTTTTTCGCATGCCTTTTGAATGCCGGAGCGTATTTTTTCCCGCGAGAACTCTTCGCGACGCCCATCCTTCTTTATAATCATGATTGGGATTTCTTCAATGTGTTCATAGGTCGTAAACCGTCGGGTGCAGATCAAACATTCGCGGCGCCTGCGAATGACATTGCCGTCTTTGCTCAACCTGGAGTCGATGACCTTGTTGTCGATTTCACCGCAAAACGGGCATTTCATGGAGGTCCTCCCTGATTGCTGAGGTCGTCATGTTTGATCAAATCGATCCCTGCTTCGGTTAGCATTTCCTGCGCCAGGGCGTCGGTATAGCCGGATTGATAGTATATCTTTTTTATTCCGGCGTTGATAATCATTTTGGCGCAGATGGCACAGGGTTGATTGGTGCAGTAAAGCAGGGCGTCTTTAACCGAAACGCCGTGATACGCTGCTTGTATGATGGCGTTCTGCTCGGCATGTATCCCGCGGCACAGTTCATGGCGCTCGCCCGAGGGAACCTGCAGGGATTCCCGCAGGCAACCGACCTCCAGACAGTGTCGGATGCCCGTCGGCGCGCCGTTGTACCCGGTTGACAGGATGCGTTTGTCTTTGACGATGATTGCCCCGACAGCTCTGCGGGTGCAGGTGGACCGCTGAGCAACCAGAGTGGTGATGTTCATGAAGTATGTATCCCACGAAGGGCGTTGTGTAACCCGGGACATGAATCAAAAGGCCTCCGTGCCGAACTCAGGATAGAGCGGAAAGCTGTTGCACAGATCAACGGTCTTTCTGCGGATGCGCCGGAGATCAGCATCGCTGTCGCGGTTATGGAGCGCTTCGTCGACAAGCGCCGCGATGACAGCCATCTCCGGTTCCCGCATACCGCGCGACGTCACGGCCGGTGTGCCGATTCGAAAACCGCTGGTGACCAGTGGACTCAAAGGGTCAAAGGGGATCGCGTTTTTGTTAACGGTTATGCCGGCCCGGCCCAAGACATCCTCGGCCTCTTTACCGGTGATGCCGTGTTGGCGGAGATCCACCAGCATCATGTGGTTGTCGGTGCCGCCCGACACCAGTTGCAAACCGGTTTCCATCAATCTTCGCGCAAGGGCGTTGGCGTTTTTGACAACGTTCATCTGATACGCCGCAAACTCTGGGCTCAGGGCTTCTTTGAACGCCACCGCCTTGGCGGCAATGACATGCATCAACGGTCCGCCCTGAATTCCCGGAAAAATTTGCTTGTTCAGGCGATCGCCGTGGTCGGCCTGTGCCAGAATCAGACCTCCGCGTGGCCCTCGCAGGGTTTTGTGGGTGGTTGACGTTACGACGTCGGCAAAGGGCACCGGCGAGGGATGCAGGCCGGCGGCAACCAAGCCGGCGATGTGGGCCATGTCGACCATCAGAGAGGCACCGACGGAAGACGCCACCTGGGCGAAGCGTTCAAAGTCGATGATGCGTGGATAAGCGCTGGCACCGGCCACGATCATTTTTGGGCGGTGTTCCTCGGCCAAGCGACCCAGGGCCTCATAATCGATGGTGCCGGTCTCTTCCCGTACGCCGTATGGAATGAAATTGAACAATCGGCCGGAAAAGCTGACCGCACTGCCGTGTGTCAGATGGCCGCCATGGGCAAGGTTCATTCCGAGGACGGTATCGCCGGGCTTGAGAAAGGCAAAATAGACGGCCATGTTGGCCTGGGAGCCCGAATGCGGTTGAGCGTTGGCGTAGGCCGAATTGAAAAGTTCTTTAGCGCGGTCGACGGCCAATTTCTCGGCGATGTCGACGAATTCACAGCCGCCGTAGTAGCGCTTGTCGGGATAGCCTTCGGCATATTTATTGGTCAGAACGCTTCCCTGAACGGCCATCACTGCCGGGCTGGTGAAATTCTCCGATGCGATCAACTCCAGGGTGGTTCTCTGCCGGGCCAGCTCTTCGGCGATGGTTCTGGCCATGTCGGGGTCGGCATTTGCAATCAGTTTCAGATTCAAGAAACATTCCTTTGGGGCACGGCTCAGGACGATTCTTGCCCTGACTGGTTGAACATTTCGAGCCGTTTTTGGTGCCGTCCGCCGTCAAAGCCGGTGTTCAGCCAGGCGGCGACTGTTTCAACGGCCATGGTTTCACCCAGCATCCGGCCACCGAGCACGAGAATATTGGCGTCGTTGTGCTGCCGGCTCAAACGGGCTGAAAATGGATCCGAGCAAAGTGCTGCGCGAACATTCCGGAACCTGTTGGCCACCATCGACATGCCGATACCGGTGCCGCACAAAAGGATGCCGCGTTCATACAGGCCATTTGAAATATGTGTGGCAACCCGCATGGCGAATTCCGGATAGTCGACCGAGTTCTGGCTGAAAGTCCCGACGTCCTCGACCGGATACCCCAAATTCGCGAGGAAAGACTTAATCTTTTCTTTCAGAGGATATGCAGCGTGATCGCACCCGATGACAATGGCGGCGCGTGGCGGTTCCGACGGTCTTTTTTCCATGATCTTCTCCAAGCAAGGGCTGCGGCTGTTTAAAAATTATTAAAATCATAAAAAATAACCAATTCAGCGCATAACCGCAAGAAAAAAAGTAACCGTTCACGGGGTTGCAAAGTCCGATACGCTTCACACCACCTCATTGTAAGTGTTCACAGGGGGCCGCCGATTCAAGGCGTCGGGCACGCAGACGTACTTTTGTACGTCAAGTGCCCGACAACTAAGCAGGTGCGGTGTCCTGTGAACACTTACAAAAAACTTGCCCTTCTTAGGGGGCATGGAAACGTTACCGGTCGGGTAGGAACTGGTGCGGCGTCGATATCATCGCCTCAATTGTGATTGTACGCTTTTAGCAGCAGGCAGCCGTTTGTGCCGCCAAAGCCGAATGAATTGGTCAGGGCGTAGGTTACCGGCTGCCGGCGGGCGACGTTGGGCACGTAATCCAGGTCGCATTCCGCATCCTGGTTTTCGTAGTTGATGGTCGGCGGAACGATCCCGTGACGGATCGCGAGAGCGCAAAAGACCGTCTCGATCCCGCCGGCCCCTCCGAGCAGGTGCCCGGTCATCGACTTGGTCGAACTGACAGGGATTGAATGGGCCTTGTCTTTGAAAACCGACTTGATGGCGCGGGTCTCGTAAAGGTCGTTCAAAGGTGTCGACGTTCCGTGGGCGTTGATGTAGTCGACCAGATCGTAAGAGACGTCGGCATCGTCCAGCGCCGCCTGCATGCAACGCACGGCACCGTCTCCATCCGGCGAGGGTGATGTCATGTGATAGCCGTCACCGCTCATGCCGTAGCCGACGATCTCGGCATAGATATTGGCGCCTCTTTCCAGAGCGTGATCGCGCGATTCAATAATGAGAATTCCGCTTCCTTCGCCGACGACAAAACCGTCCCGGTCCCGTTCGAAAGGACGGGAGGCTTTTTGCGGTTCGTCATTGCGGGTCGAAAGGGCCTTCATCGCGTTGAATCCGGCGATGCAGGACTCGGTGACGACGGCTTCGACACCTCCGGTGATCATGGCGTCGGCCGCGCCCTCCTGGATAATCTTGAAAGAGTCTCCAATGGCATGCGCACCGGCGGCACAAGCGGTTGCAATGGATGCATTCGGCCCCTTGGCGCCGAAATAAATCGATATCATGCCGGGGGCCATGTTGCCGATCATCATCGGGATGAAAAAGGGTGAAACGCGCTTGGGGCCGCGGGTTTTCACCGCAAAAATAGTTCGTTCCATGATCTGCAGGCCGCCCAGGCCGCAGCCGGTGATCACCCCCACGCGATCTCCGTTGGACCCGTTGATTTTCAAGCCGGAATCTTCGATGGCCATGCGGGAGGCGGCAATCGCATAGGCGATGAAAAGCTCGGTGCGGTTGACTTCCTTGGCGGAGAGCCAGTCTTCATTGCGAAAGCCCCTCACTTCACCGGCAATCTTGGTCTGGTAGTTGGTGGTATCAAACCGCGTAATTTCGTCGATGCCGGATTTTCCAGCACAGAGTGCCGCCCAGGTTTCCTCGACACCGATACCTAATGGTGTCACCAGTCCCACGCCGGTGATAACGACCCGTTTCTTCAAAGAAGGCCTCCTTCTGGCGGCCTCAGGATTGCGCTTTGACGAAGTTGATGGCATCCTTAACCGTCTGAATTTTTTCGGCATCTTCATCGGAGATGTCGGTGTCGAATTCTTCCTCCATCGACATGATCAGTTCGACCAGGTCGAGAGAATCGGCGCCCAGATCGTCGACGAATGACGCTTCCGGTACGACTTCCGACATATCCACACCCAGTTTTTCGGCAATGATTTTTTTGACTTTATCTTCGACAGACATTCGGCTTTCCTCCTTTTAGATGTACATTCCTCCGCTCACGTGCAGCACCTGTCCGGTGATGTAAGCGGCCGCCTCCGAAACCAGAAAAGCCACGGCGGCAGCCACATCTTCGGGTTTTCCAGGCCTGCCGAGCGGTACTTGCGACAGCATGGCCTTGCGGACATTCTCCGGCAATGAGGCCGTCATATCGGTTTCAATGAATCCAGGGGCAATCGCGTTGACCGTGATGCCGCGGGGCGCCAATTCCTTGGCGGCGGTTTTGGTCAGGCCGATCAATCCGGCCTTCGAGGCGACATAGTTAACCTGACCGGCATTGCCGATCACTCCGACAATCGAGGCCATGTTGACGATACGGCCTGAACGCTGTTTCATCATGGTTCGAGCGGCCATCTGCGTGCAGCGAAAAGCGGCCTTGAGGTTGATGTCGAGCACGAGATCCCAGTCCGGCTCTTTCATCCGCACCAACAAAGCGTCTTTGGTGATACCGGCATTGTTGACCAGAACATCGATGCGACCGGTGACCTTGAGCACCTCCTCGAAGAACCGCTGGATCTCCTCGGCGGACGCCACGTCGACACTCATCCCGACAGCCTCGCCGCCGGCAGCGGCAACGGCCTCGATCGTTTCAGCTGCGGCCGCCGCTTCACCCTCGGGATCGACGGGTGAAAAATAGTTGAAGAAGATGCGGGTTTTCGGTCCTGCCAGAGCGATACAGATGGCCCGGCCGATGCCTCTCGAGCCGCCGGTGACGACCACTGTGCTTTTTTCCTGATCCGGCATAGTTACCTCTCGAAAATGATGTCGGCCAAACGGTCCATCGCCGGAACGAGGTTGCGGCCACTTTCCGCGATGTCCGTCAGATCGACCGACGATCTGAAATCGTTGATGGCACCCTCATCGAATACACCGGTACCAATAAGGATGGTCATGATGGTGCCGTGCACCGTCCGGGCCGCATCATGAGAAAATATGCGCGACATCAGGCGCAGTTTTTCGGCCCCGGCGCTGCCGGCTCGATCGGCAGCTGCGGCTTTGCGGGCCAGGGCGGCACCGACCTCGACGAGAACCATCGCGTCGGCCAATCCGAACATGATGTGCTGCATCCGGTTCAACCGGTTGCGGTGAACCAGCAGTATCGCTTCGTTAAGGGCATTGGCGGCGGCTGCATAATAGCGGCAGCCGGCGTCACCAAAGCTCTCCTCCACCGCAGCCATTTCCCGGGCAATGGCACCGTAAAAGTCACCTTTCGACTTGACGGTGGTTCTCCAGCGGAAGGTGCTGATAATGTTCTGCTGCACCTCACTGGCGCCCTCATAGATACAGGTGATTTTAACGTCGCGCTTGATCTTTTCAACTTCGAACTCGCTGGTGTATCCGTATCCACCGAGCGCTTGCATGGCATCGTCGGCAGCCCGGTTGCCGGTTTCGGTGGCAAAATACTTGGCAATCGATCCTTCCACCTGCAGGTCCCGCTCTCGGGCATCCAGTCGATCGGCGATCTCTTCGATATAGGCACCGGCGGCTTCGAGCCGGATGGCATGGGGCAAGATCAACTTGTGGGTGTAGCCCTGTTTTTCGGACAGCAGCGATCCACTGACAAACCGCTCCTTGGCGTAGGGAATGGCGATATCCAGAGCCGCTTGGCCGGCCCCCAGGCCCATGGCCGCCACCATCAGGCGCGTGTAGCCGAAGACCTGATTGGCCTGTTTGAAGCCCTTGCCCGGTATACCGCCGATCAGGTTTTCAATCGGAACAAAGACATCCGTGAAAGTGAGCTGAGATGTTTGGGAAGCTCGGATGCCGTGTTTTTCTTCGCTGCGGCCCGGTACGTATCCTTCGGTCCCCTTTTCGATCACAAAAAAGGATGGGCCTTCCGGGGTTTTGGCCAGCAACGTGATAAAATCAGCTGCGCCGCCGGTGGAAATGAACTGCTTAGTGCCGTTGATCTTGTAGCCGACGGTCTTACCGGAATCGTCGACCACCGGTTCGGCCTTGGTCTTGATGCTGGCGACATCGCTGCCGGCGCCCGGCTCGGTCACGGCGTAGGCCACCAAGGCGTTGCCTTCGGCAATGGCGCCGAGCCATTTTTTCTTTTGTTCAACGGTCCCGCCGACCACCAGGGGATCGGCACCCAATTGAATCGCAAAAAAAGCCGTGGTGATTCCGAGGCAAATTTTCGACATCTCGCGGGTGACAATGACGCTGTCCTTCGCACCACCGCCCATGCCGCCGTATTTTTCCGGAATCATCAGCAACTGAAGACCGATCTCGGGGCCCAGCATCTCCCGGATCGTTTCTTCCGGAAAGATCTCTTTTTTGTCCCACTCGAGAACCTTGTCCTTGGCGAGCAGCCGCTTGCTCAGCTGAGCGACCGTGTCCAGCACCATTTGGCGCATTTCAGAATCGAGGCCATAGCGTGCCTTCTCCGAAACGGTAGCGGATTCCGACATGATGATCGTCCTTTGGCAGTGTGATTATTCTTCGGTTTCGACGACGGTACGACCCTTGTAGGCACCGCAGCTCGGGCAGACATGGTGAGGCAGAACGGCTTCACCGCATTCGGGACACGTGGACACATTCGGTGCGGCCGCTTTTTTGTGTGTCCGGCGCTTGTCGCGCCTTGACTTAGAAACTTTTCGTTTTGGCACAGCCATGAGTAATCTCCTAATACACTGAAAATATTATATTAAAAGTTTAATTCGCTTATACTAAAAATTGAATTGCCTAAGTAATTCAAAACGCCTGGGTTGTCAAGCTTTTATTGCCATTTTTGTTTTCTTGTGATCTCTTGATCGATATGCTACAAGGCTATCGCCCGGCAAGTGAGAATGCCGACATGCAAAAGAACCTAAAATTATTTGATATATTTTTATTTGCAGGAATAAACCGGCGATTGTTCGATCTCGCGGGTTGGATCGAAGATCTGCACTGAAACCGAATTGCCGAACTGCATGGACAAACGACTCAATGACTCATTACTGGTCGAGCGCATCATAGCAAAACGG
>JARROL010000009.1:0-19483 GCA_037383965.1 Desulfobacterales bacterium
GACCGATCGGGCAGTATTCAATGGGCATCGAAGCATCCTTAAACTGACAAAAACGACCTAACCGACTAAACTGACGCAACTGATTTGTTAGAAAACAGGCCTTTCATGGACCGAGGCGGCCTAAAAGCCATGACGGCTTAACACGAAGATTTAATGAGATGATAATGCAGATAAGAAGGAGGGACAAGCTTTCACCACACCGATTCGTTCAAATGACCATCGGCGTGCGGAGATCGATCACCGGCAGTGCAGGCAGACGACGGCTTGCCGGTCACCTTCATCGGATCCGGTCCATTTTTTTCAGATAACCGATGCGTTCTTCCAGGTCGGGGTGGGTGGAAAACAGCGCGAAGGCCGGATGGATCGGTGCCGTTTGGTCGAGTCGGGCCAGAATGTTCTGCAAAGAGACCGTACCCCAGCCCATCCGGATGAGGTACGTGCCGGCGGCCCGGTCGGCCTCTTTTTCGAAGCGCCGCGAATAGCCGGACTCGATCAACAGCGTGGGCAGGTTTTCCCCTGCGGCAGTGATCGATGACATATCGCCCGCCAGGGCCGATACCAGCACAAGGGTCCCGGCGTTCTGAAACAAGACGCGCAGACCGTGACGATTTTCGACATGGGCGACTTCGTGTGCCATTACACCGATGAGCTCCCGGTCGTTCTCGGCCAGCCCCACCAATTCGTCGGTCATCACAATCAGACCGGAGGGCAGGGCAAACGCATTCGCACCGACTTGGCCGCTTTTACGAAATTCCAGGCGAAAATTTACCGGTGACCGTTTACGGTCGACAAGACCGTGAAAGAGATTCTGAAGATGAGCAGACCGGTCGGCGCCCAATTCTGACGGTTCGAGAAAACGTGCATCGAGCATCGTCAGGGTTTGGCGGCTCAATCTGTCCGTGACAGCGGCCGGAACGGCAGTGGCCGCCATTTTGGCCAGAAAGGGGATACCCGCGGCCACGAATCCCCAGAGACACAGAAACAGGCCTAGTAGACAGGCAAGTGCTGTTTTCCAACCGGACTCGAGAAAATTGACGATCCAGATCCTGAAATATTCTCCACCGGTGCCAGTGAACCTCAACCTCAAACGTTGGCGAACCTTGTAGACCTTGAATTCCGCGTTTCGAGCATCGGAAGGCCGTCTGAAGTCTTCGATGGCCTGCTGGTTCTCCATTTCCAGATGCCCGATGTCCTCGCCGAGGGGGCTGGTCTCGCCTGTCATCTTGTCGTTCGTCCTTTTAATTTCCGGGTTCCGGGACCGGGCAATGGAAAGTGAGATTTACGCCTATATGCATTGAGGCGGGTTTTTCATCGCATGCCGGTGTGTGTAATCTGAGATTTTCAACTGTTAATTATAGCATAAAAATGCCCTGAAGGGTTACGGATTAAGCGGCGCGTGACCTTGCGATGGGGCAGAGCCCGTTCACCGCCGCGGACAACTGCGCCTGCTTCAATCGAAACAACACCGGATCTATCGGTAGGATAAATCACACCAATAGGTGCAAAAACCGGAAGACCGCAAAAAATTGTGTCCCTGGCTTGCAATATGACGAAAAAACGTGCCAAAATCGTCACGAACCTGTCTCGCGGGTTCATCAGCAGAAGAGAAGCTCTCGGAAAAGGCAGCAGGACGTGCAGGCGATGGAGGTAACCGCATGGCGACAAAGAATGAATTGACCCCGGATGAATTGAGATGCGTTTGTGACCCGGTGGTGTTCGATTTCAAAGATACCTCGGAGGTCGAACCATTGGACGAGGTCATCGGTCAGGAACGGGCGGTACAGGCAATTCGCTTCGGGCTGGCGATGAAAAGTCCCGGCTACAATATTTTTGTCACCGGGCAAGAGGGGACCGGCAAAACCACCATCGTCAAGGGCATCGTGCAGCAGTTGGCCGAAACTCTGGACACGCCCCGGGACTGGTGCATGGTCAACAACTTCAAGGACGAATTTCGGCCGACGGCCGTCGCTCTTCCGGCCGGCGGTGCACTCCTGTTCAGCAGGCGGATGAGTCGTTTCATCGAAGATTTACAGGTTCGGCTGCCGAGGGAATTCGACAGCAAATCCTACCAGGAAAAACTGACCGAGATCAAGAACCGTTATGACACCCGGAGGCAGGAGCACTTCGATCGGCTCAATCGTCTGGCCAAGGATAAAAGCCTGGTGATTCACCGCACGGCATCGGGTTATCAGACGATTCCCTTGATCGATGACAAGCCGATGGCGCCGGAGGAATTCGAGAAGCTGCCTCAAGAAAAGCGCAAGGCTATCGAAGCCGATTTCAAGCAGCTTCAGGGAGAGATAGAAAATACTCTGAGGAAAGTGGGCAAAATCAATCACAGCCGGCAAAAAGAGATTGAAAAACTGATGGCCGACGTGGCCTTGTTCGTTGTGAAAGACCGGCTCGACATCATTCGGGAGGATTACCCTGACAGTCGTGATGCGCTCGCCTACCTGGATGAGGTCCAGGCCCACGTCGTTGAAAATGTTGACAGTTTCCTCAAGGCCCTCGAACCGCCCGGATCGGGCGGTGACGCGACGGCATTGCGGGCCCACGGGAAGCCGTTTAGGGAATATCAGGTGAACGTGCTGGTCGACCGCAAATCGACCCGCGGGGCTCCGGTTGTCTACGAACCCAACCCCACCTACCAGAACGTGTTCGGTCATATCGAGAAACGGGCCGTCATGGGCACCTTTACCACCGACCACACGATGGTTCAGGCGGGTGCCCTGCTGCAGGCAAACGGCGGTTTTCTGATCATGGAAATCGAGTCTTTGTTAATGAATCCAATGGTTTGGAATGCGCTCAAACGGGCCTTGCAGAACAAGCAGCTCTTCATCGAAGACCCCCCCACACTGGCCGGCATCCCCGCCGGGTCCCTGCGTCCACAGCCGATACCCCTGGAGGTCAAGGTCGTTCTGATCGGCAGTTATCAGATCTTCCAACTGCTTCAAAACAACGATTCGAAGTTCAACAAAATCTTCAAGGTCCGGGCCGATTTCGACTACGAAACCGAACGCTCGCCGGCGACGATTCAACTTTACGCCCGGTATATCGCCCGGGTTTGCAAGGAGGAAGGACTGAGGCCGTTTGCACCCGGAGCCGTGGCGGCCGTGGTGGAATACGGTGAAAAGATCATCGCTTGTAAAAAGAAGCTTTCCCTGAGGTTCGGCCCGATCATCAGCATCATCCAGGAATCCGACTCCTGGGCGGGCGGGGAGGGGGCCCCGGTCGTGACCGAGGCACATGTCGTAACGGCCTTCAACAACTACCGCTTCCGCTACAATCTCTACGAAGAGAAGATGCAGGAGGCCTATGTCGACGACACCATCATGATTGACGTGGAGGGCACGGTGGTCGGCCAGGTAAATGCCCTGGCCGTCTATCAGATGGGGGACTACCATTTCGGCCGACCCTCGCGCATAACGGCCGAAACTTACATGGGCCGGCACGGATTGATCAACATCGAGCGGGAAGCCAGGCTCAGCGGCCGAACCCACGACAAGGGGGTCTTGATTCTGTCCGGTTACCTCGGGCGAACATTTGCTCAGAAATTTCCCCTGACCCTTTCCATCAGCATCACTTTCGAGCAAAGCTACGGCGGCATCGATGGCGACAGTGCTTCTTCCACCGAACTCTATGCCATTCTTTCGAGCCTCTCCGGCATTCCCATCCGGCAAGGGATTGCGGTGACCGGCTCTGTCAACCAGAAGGGCCGGGTTCAGTCCATCGGCGGTGTGAACTATAAAATCGAGGGTTTTTTCGATGTCTGCAAGGCCAAGGGATTGAGCGGCGATCAGGGTGTTATGATACCGCAGACCAACATTCAGAATCTGATGCTCAAGCGGGAGGTCGTCGCGGCCGCTGAAGAGGGGCGGTTTCACATTTACCGGGTTGCCACGATCGAAGAGGGCATAGAGGTGTTGACCGGTGTTCCGGCCGGTGCGCCGGATGAAGAAGGAGACTACCCCGCGGGCACTGTTTTCGGCGCGGTTCAACAAAAGCTCAAAGCTTACATGGAGCAGGCCTTGCGTCTCAAGAAGCAGATCGAGGGGATTTACGAGTAACCTGTCCCCCCGCTCTTTCGATCAAGTTGTATTTTCGAATTCCTTCCAGAATGCCGCCGGCAAGCGGATTCTTGGCGAAATAAATTCTTTTCGCACCTTTGAGCGACTTCAGCTCCGGGCTGTGATTGCCGACGATGACACCGAGCGGCTCGCCCCGCAGCATCTCCTCGTCGTTCCCCGAATCACCGCAGGTCATAAAATGTCCGAGAGGAATCTCCCACTTGTAGCCCAGATACCGGATCGCTTTTCCCTTTGATGCCCGGTAGGGAAGCACATCCAGGTATTTCTGGTGCGAATAGATCAGGTTGTAGCGGCACCTGTGACGCAGCAGCAGGCTGTGAATTTCTGGCAGCCGGTCTTTTTGCGGCGCCATGTCGTAGCTGATTTTAAATCGGCGTTGGCTGGAATCCTCTTGCAACTCGAGGAATTCGAAGCGTTTCAGAAGATCGACGATCTTTTCGCGATCCCAACTGTCGGCGATATGGGCTTCCCATCCGCTGCCGTATTTGAGACTTTTGCCGTAGTAAATTTCCGAACCGACTGAGGAAATAAGGATATCGGGTGAGGGGATGCCGTGTTTCTTCAGATAGGCCGCAGCCGATTCGACCGTTCTCCCCGTGGCGATGCCGAACCCGATCTCGCCGCGATATTTTCGTAGCAGGGCGACAAGCTCCGGCAGATCCGGATTGTCCTCGCCGATCAGGGTGTTGTCGATGTCGGTGATCAAAAAGTAGTGGAGCCGCGTGAGCCGCCGTCCGATGGCATCGCTGGCCACGGCAGCCTGCATGTCGGATTGCCCGCAGGATCTCACCAGTTCGCAGACTGCTTGCAGGTAGGTCTGGGCATGGCTGCTCCAGGTGTAGTGGCGGCGAACGTTCATGATGCCGTTCTTGGAAAATGTATCCCAGGTATTGCTGTCGGCGATGATTTTTTTGACGGCCTCGGCGATGGCCCTGCTGTCGGTGGGGTCGACCAGGAGCCCGTTTTGACAATTGTCAATGATGTCTTTAGGCCCGCCGTCATGGGTGGCGACAACCGGCAAACCGGTGGCCGATGCTTCGAGCAGTGTGAGTCCGAAGGGTTCGGTCAGCGCAGCATTGACAAAGACGCCCCTTCCTTCGGCGGCGATCCGGTAGAGTTCGGGCACCTCGTGTTCGAAGTCGTGCTTTTTAGGAATCGCCATTTTACCGTAAAGATCGAACTTGTCCATCAGTAGCAGCATGTTGGTGAGAACATCCCTTTCATTTTCCTCCATTTGTTCGATATCTTTGCGGAGCCCGGCAAAAACGGCCAGGTTGGCCATGGCCTGCAGCTCCAGGTCAAGGCCGTAGGCCTCGATCAACCCTGAGATGTTCTTGCGCTTGTCAGGTCGACAGAGGGCGAGGATAAGCGGGCGGTCCGGATGCATGAAGAAACGGTTGAGCTCGTGAAGCAGGGAGGCCCGGGCGAACATTCCCTCCTCGCTCCTCTCAACATCGGGCATCAGGTCATGATAAAAGGGGTAGAACTTGTCGATGTCCAAGCCGGGGGGGATGACGCTGAACTGCGGAATCTCCCCGTGGCGGTACACTCCGTATTGCACTTCGATTTCCTGGCGGGTGCTCGTTACAATCAGGTCGGCGCGTTTAAGGATATCTTCTTCAGTGTTGATCCGCTGGTCGATCTTGTACTTCCGGACGATGTCACTCTTTGTCATGCCTTCGTTGAGCAATTTTTGTTTTTTACTCCGTCCAAGCGAGTGTCCGGTGTAAACGAACGGGATTCCGAAAAAGCTTGCCAGTTGCATGGCAACGTAGCCGGCATCCGGATAGTGGCCGTGCACCAGGTGTGGAATGGCGTTTTCGCGCTTGATAAACTTGATAGTCTTGTCGGTGTACTCGTCTAAATGCGGCCAGAGCAGCTCCTTGCGCATGTACTTTCTTCCGCCGCACTGGATGCGGATGATGCGAAACTTGTCGCTGACGGTTTCTACCGTCTGGGCATAGTCATCAGAATACCTTTTGTCGACCAGCAGGCGGGTGAAGAGGTCCACACGCCCGACTTCCGGCTGTTGACTGAGACTCTGGGCCAACTCGATGACGTACCTGATCTGGCCGCCGGTATCTGCATCGTGACCCAGTTCCAAGTTCTCGGCCCGCAGCAGGCCGTGTATGCTGAACATTTGGATGTAAAGCGGTTCTTCGGGCATGATGGTTACCTTTCGAGCAACTTAACGACGTCCGCGTAAAGATCGCTGTCGTCGGGAATCGCGCCTGCGACTGTGCAGAGATGGGCGGCCAGGCGGGTTGCTGCATTCAGAGTTGTTGGAGCAGGAAGGCCCAGCAGGTAGCCGGCCGCCAAAACGGATGCGAAGGCATCCCCGGCGCCAACCGTGTCCACGATGTTTTCGACCGGGGGTGTCGCCGCGTCGAAGCGACCCTCGGCAGTAAAGAGGGTGCTGCCGCTTTTGCCCCTGGTCAGGGCGACCATTTCAATGGCATAGTGCTCGCGGAGATATGCCACGAATCGATCCTCGTCACGCTTTTGGTCGTGCATCGACTTGAGAACGTCGAGTTCTTCTTCGTTCAGCTTCAGCAGGTCCGCGTGGTTGAGGGACTCGCGCACCACTTGACTGGTGTAGCCGCCGGGCCTGAGGTTGATGTCATACAGGCATTTGGTATTCGATTTTCTGGCGGAGAGGATGCTCTGAAGATTTTTGAAACCGCGTTCGGTGCGCTGGATCAGCGTTCCGAAATAAATAAGGGTGCAGTCTTCGAGAAGTGATCCTACCGCGGGTGTGAAGTCGATATAGTCGTAGGCGACGTTCGGTAGAATATCGAATGTGGGCACGCCCGTATCGTTCAGACTTACGGCAACCGTTCCGGTCGCATAGCGGGAGTCGATCTGGAGATCGGCCGGGCTGAAGCCGTGGGCTTTCACTGCGGCACGGATCTCTTTCCCGTTGCGGTCCTTGCCGACCCGGCTGACGAAACGAACGGGAAATCCAAGCTGTTTGAGGTGGAAGGCAAAGTTGAACGGTGCGCCGCCAAGGCGCCGATAATCGGGAAAGACGTCAAATAATATTTCACCGAGTGCAAGAATCATTTAAAATATAGACCTATAGGTTCTGAAGTCGACGTGCCGGTCGGCTGTCAACCGATCGGTCAGCCGGCAGTGAGATGGCAGGCTGCGCGTTAATTGATTGGTACATAGACCAATTACAGGGCAAGTGCAAGCCGGCCAACGACGAGCCTGCCCGATTATGAGTCATCGAGAAGATGGAGGCGCAAGACCACCGGGCGCAAGGAGTGGCACTGTTTTCTCTTCCGCCGGTAGCTGAAGTGAACGCAAAGCTCAAGGAATCGTTTCCGGACTCGCCACGAGCAGGTCGCCCTCGACGCGAATCCGGACGGCAAACGGGATACTGTCGATTTGAAGGGCCATGTGGCGGTCGCGCGGGTCGAAATGTGGTTGCTTCGGGTCGTCGAACTTGGCCGAATCATGGGCCGAAAGCACCAGCGACTGCACTGCGGCCGGATCCGGCTGGCGGTTGCGCAGCCGGTTGCGCATGTAAAGGGCGCACTGCTCGTCCTCGTCGCTTCGATGCGCTCCATTCGTACCCATCGCCACGAGCGACACCAGCGAGGGGTTCCTTGTCAGCACCGCGCGTACGGTCGCTTCGGCATTGATCAGCGCCGCGGCGAAGAGGGCCTCGGCTCTGCCGGCCGCAACAACGCCCTTGGTGCCGGCACTTGTGGATTGGATCAACGTTTTGCCATGGACGTTGGCCCGGGAAAGCTCGAGCGGCGAATTGCCGAAGTCGAAGCCGGGCACCTTGATGCCGGAAACCTCTCCCAGGCACAAATCGCCCCGACCCTCGCGACGCAGCTTGAATGCAGACTCAGGGGTATTGACCAGCAGAATGCGCGCGGCCCCGCGCTGCAGCGCCACGGCAGCTGTTGTAAAGGCCCGGTAGACATCGATGATGACAACCGTTCCGGCCGCCCGCCGGGCTCCCTCCAGCAAACTGAGCAATCGTATTTCCATGCGATGAATGAAACCTTCTAATATCCCCTCTCGAAATCGACCCGGTACAGTAGAGAGTCGCCTTTCGAAAACCGGCGGTAGTTTTCGGCAAACAGCGCAACGATATCGCCCGGAAAACTGAAACCCGAGTTGTGGGGGGTGATGACAACATTGGGAAGGGTCCAAAGGGGGCTGCTTTCCGGCAGCGGTTCCTTTTCGAAGACATCCAATACCGCCCCGCCGATCATGCCTTGTTGCAGCGCCCGAATCAGCGCTTCCTCGACGACGGCGTCTCCCCGGCCGATGTTGATCAGGACGGCGGTTGTCTTCATGGCCCGGAATGCGGCATCGTCGAAAAGGCGAACCGTGGCCGGCGTGCTGGGAAGCGTGTTCACAATATAATCCGGCTGCGACAGGAATTCGTCGAGCTCGGGGCCGGTAAACACCCGTTCGGCTTCCGGAACCGTTTCCGCGGTGCGCTTGTAGCCCCATACGCGCAGACCGAAATGGTCAGCCGTCCGTGCGAGATGCCGGCCGATTGAGCCGAGCCCGCAGATGCCGATCAGACGCCCGCGGAGGCTTTTGTAGGGCAGGCGCCGCCAGGTCCGGTCTTGTTGATTCCGATAGGCCGTAAAAAAATGCCGCTCCAGGGCCAGAAGATAGCCCATGACATATTCGCTCATGAACGGCCCGAAGACACCCTTTACGCCGGTTAAGAAGTAATCCGACCGGGCACCGGGGCGGAGGAGCTCCTCGACACCCGCAAACGTGGATTGAACCCATTTCAGCACCTTTGCGCCTTCCACCACCCTGGTGATGCGGGAAGGTTCGCCCAGGATAATGGTGCAACGGTCCACGTACGCGGATGCCTCACCGGCGGTTTTGCACGCGGCAATTTCGAGGTCCGGAAGCCGCAGGTCTCTTATCAGGCCGGCATAGACCGTTGCGCTGCGGGAAAGAATCAGGAGTCTGTTATGTGCATTCATGTCATCTTCGTTTCTATAGTCTTCAAGATAAAGATTTTGGCTGCGTTATCGGTCGTCGGCGTATTACAATACAGCCTTCTCCCTCTATCCTTGCCAAAATTTTTATCTTAAAGCCTATAGTGGCAGTCAAGCACCGTTTTCCGGAAGCTCGTATCACCGGCAAGGTCATCTGGTTGTTTGAAATAGTTCAGAATCACCTGGCTTTCAGAAGAAGCGGATGAGCACGGTGCCTCCGGTGACCATAGCCGCCCCTGTCAACCGCCACAGGTTGACGGTCTGGACCGGATAGCCGAGCAGGCCGAAGTGATCCAGCAGAAGCGATGCCAGCATCTGACCGGCGACGATGAACGCCAGCATCGAGGTTGCTCCCAATTTGGGGGCTAAGAACACCGTTGTCGCCACGAAAAAAGCGCCCAGGAAACCGCCGCTCCATATCCACCAAGGGTAAGCGGACAGGCCGGCGACGGCCGGCACAGGGACCCGCCGGACCAGAGCGTAGAGGATCAGAGCCATGGTTCCGACCGCGAAGGAGATGGCGGCCGCCAGCACGGGCGAACGGGTCCAAAGGTTCAGGTGGGCATTTATTCCGGCCTGGGTGGGCAGACATGCCCCCGCGGCCAGAGCGAGAACCAGATAGGCAAGGATGGAAAGCATGGGAAATCCTCGATCACATGTTTTTTGTGCAAAACCCGACATTGTAAAGGGAAACGTTTTAACAGTGTCCATCCGGAAACAGTCGGTATTGGTTCAGGCCAAGGCCGCAGCGAATGTGACTTCGCAGACGGTGCCGTCACGCCTTGCCGTGATTGTCGATTTCAAATGAGCGCGAACGACGGCCTGGGCTAAAAAATGTCATGTATGGATGGGCGCATTTCTGGATCTGCGGCTGCGCGCCTCCGCCTCCACAAAAACCCGTTTGATAGCCGGAAACGTCGCTTTGATCCGTTGATCGAACACGGCGATTGATCTTTCAATATCACCGGCAGTGGCGTTGTCGGCCATATCCACACTGATGTTCACCAGGATGAATTCAGGGCCCATGTGCATGGTCAAGACCTCGTTCACCTCTTTGACGGGGGGCAGATCCAAGCAATATTTACGGATGGTTCGCACGATTTCAGGATCTGCACTTTCGCCTATCAGCAGGCTCTTGGTTTCATAAGCCAGCCAGATGGCGGTGCCGCCGAGAATCACGCCGATCAAGATCGCGGCAATGCCGTCGAAGGCCGGATTTCCGGTTATTTGACCCAGGGCAATCCCGATAAAAGCCATCAGCAATCCTGCCATGGCGGCCGCGTCCTCGAACAGGACCACAAAAAGAGAAGGGTCTTTACCAGAGTGCACAGCTTCGAAATATCCCCGGTTCCCCTTGGCGTGTTTGAAGACCCGGATCGCGACCCACAAGGAGCCGCCCTCGAAAACAATCGCCAGCCCGAGAACGATGTAGTTGACCAGCGGGTCTTTAATGGATTGGGGGTGAAGCAGGTGATGGATTCCCTCGTAGATCGAGAAACCGGCTCCCAGGGCAAATATCAGAATGGCGACGATAAAACTCCAGAAGTAGATTTCCCGGCCGTGGCCGAAGGGATACTGCTCATCGGCCGGTTTTCTGGACTGCCGGTCACCCCACAGCAACAGGACCTGGTTTCCGGTATCCACCACGGAATGGATCCCCTCCGAGAGCATGGCCGAACTGCCGGTGATCGCTGCAGCAATGAATTTGGTCGTCGCTACCAGGGAGTTGCCGGCCAGCGCGGCATAGATCACCTTTTTCGAGCCTGAAGCCATATCGTCTCCTCACGAGAACTTTCAGGGTGTGATTTCTTCCTTTCCCGTAAATGTCGATAAAAAAAGAGACGGGTCGTGTCAAACATTTTTTAGCGGATCAATTCATAAGAACTCAATATGTTTATCTTTCGTTCTTGACAGTCATGGAACTCCTCCGATATCTATGAAATTCCGGTTACCCTGTGGTCGGTTGCCGGTTTCCGCCGACGGCCGTCGGTTGACCCCCACGGCGACCCCCGGAGAGCAAACCGCGTATTTTTATGGGGACCGGGCACCGATTGACCGGTGCAACGTTGGACGCCTAAAGGATCGAGACACCTATCATGGAAGAACAGATTCACTTTAACAATCATTTTGGTGAAAAGCTGGCCGCAACCCTTCATTTGCCCAAGTCACCCAACGGTGTCGGGGTCGTACTGGGTCATTGCTTCACCTGCTCGCGGCACACGGGGATATTGAGGCAGCTGGCCGGAGAATTGAGCCGGAAAGGGTTTGTCGCCCTGCGATTCGACTTTTCTGGAAACGGCCAGAGCCAGGGAACCTTTGACGAGTCGACTTACAGCAAACAAATTTCCGAGATGCAAACGGCGGTGGAAATCATTACCGCCCGCGGGGCGGAATGGATCGGCCTGGCCGGTCACAGCATGGGCGGACTGATCGCTTTTCTGACCGCCGTACAGACGGACAGCGTCAAGGCCGTTTGCGCGCTGGCGAGCCGCTTGACCGGTATCCGCGCGATCGACTTTCTCAGCCGCGAGCAACGGGCCTCCTTGCAACGAACCGGCGAGGTATTTTTCAGCAGTCGCGGACGGTCGCTGAAGCTGACAGAAAAATTTTTCAACGATGCGGACAGCTTCGATCCCGCCAACTTACTCAAGACATTTAACAAGCCTCTGATGGTGGTGCACGGCGACATGGACGAGATCATCCCGGTGGAAGAGGCTTACAAGGTGCGTGATCTGAGCAGCGGCAGAGTGGATCTGGAGATCGTGCCCGATGCGGATCACATGTTCAGCCGTGAGGAAGATCGCATCGATATCTCACGCAGCGTCGCCGGCTGGTTTAAGGAGCAGAGTGACTATTAGTTAATTTCCGTCCATAAATGGCCCTTTTCCGCAATTTCGGCGTCAATCGGTGGAATCGCTTGTGCGGCGTACAGCAGTAAGCCTCCGCGCGATTCCACCGATTTCCTGGCAGAAAACGGCGCATTTCTGGATCGGAAATGATCAGTGCCCCTATTGAAACCGTGGATGGGCATGAGTAAATCAAGGATGAGAGAGATGGATGCGATAGAGACCTTTAACGCGGATTATATCGACGAGCAGTACCAGCGCTGGAAGGCCGACTCCGGTTCGGTGTCGCGGGATTGGCAGGCCTTTTTCAAGGGCTTTGCGATTGCCCACGACCACGCACCGGCCGTGACCGTGGCAGAGGACCGGGAGCTGGTGATCAAACAAAGCCGCGTGGAGGCACTCAAGTACCGTTACCGGGACCTCGGACATTTATTGGCCTGCATGGATCCGCTGGCGGCTTGCCCGACCGAGCACCCCTTGCTCAGCCTGGAGTCCTTCGGCCTGTCGGCCGATGACCTGAACCGGGAATTCTTTACCCGACGATTTGCCAGGGATGAAACCGCGCCGCTCAAGGAGATCATCAAAATCCTGCGGGAAACCTATTGCCGGTCCATCGGCGTCGAATACATGCACCTGCAGGATCCGGATGAGAAACGCTGGCTGCAGGAGCGCATGGAACCGGTGCGCAACCGGCCGCGGATGGAGGCCTCCGAAAAGGTTCACATTCTCGAAAAGCTCATTCAGTCGGCGATCTTCGAACAGTTTCTGAACAAAAAGTACGTCGGGGTCACGCGGTTTTCACTCGAAGGCGGCGATGCGGTCATCCCTCTTCTCGACACGTTGACCGAGCGGGTGGCAGACCACGGCAGCCGGGAAATCATACTCGGCATGGCCCACCGGGGGCGGCTCAATGTTCAAGCCCACGTCCTGCACAAATCCTACTATGACATTTTTGCCGAGTTCGAGAGCTGCTACGACCCCGATGATCTGGTCGGGGCCGGTGACGTCAAGTACCACAACGGCTTTCTGGCCGATATCAAAACGGCACAGGGCCGCGAACTCCGCATGTTTCTGGTCAACAATCCCAGCCACCTGGAGGCGGTCGATCCGGTGGTGGAGGGCTTTACCCGTTCACGTCAGGATATACTGGAGGACGGCGACCGCAAGCAGGTTCTGCCGCTGCTGATTCACGGTGATGCCGCCTTCGCCGGCCAAGGCGTTGTCATGGAAACCCTCAACATGAGCCAGCTGGAAGGTTACCGCACCGGCGGCACCGTGCACGTCATCATCAACAACCAGATCGGCTACACCACCTTGCCTGAAGATGCCCGTTCGACCCGCTATTCCACCGATGTGGCCAAGATGATCATGGCACCGGTCTTTCACGTACACGGCGAAGACCCCGAGGCGGTGGTGCACGTCGCCCGACTGGCGGCCGACTACCGCATGACCTTCAAGAAGGACGTGGTGATCGATGTGATCTGCTACCGGCGCTACGGCCATAACGAAGGCGATGAGCCCTACTTCACCCAACCCCTGATGTATGAGCGGATTCGGCAGCGACCCTCGCTGCATGAGATTTATGCCGACCGACTGATTGAAGAGAAGGTGGTCGATAAGGAAAAAGTCGACAAGATGAAGGCTGCGGTGGCGGATCGGCTGGATAAGGATTACGAAGAGGTTCACGGCAGTTCTTGCCCGTTTCCCGAGAGTCGGTTTTACGGTGAATGGGACGGAATCGGTGGCCGGTACAGCCACGCAGCCGTCGAAACCGGGGTCGGAAAAGAGCGCCTGATCGAACTTGCCCGCCAGCTCAATCGTTTTCCAAAAGACTTCACCCTCTTTCCGAAATTAGAGCGATTGCTGCAGAAACGGCTCGAAACGATCGAAAAAGGGGAAGGAATCGACTGGGCCGGCGCCGAAGCCCTGTCATTTGCCTCACTCCTGGTGGAAGGGATGCCGGTGCGACTCAGCGGGCAGGACAGCGCCCGCGGCACCTTCAGCCAGCGCCACAGCGTGCTGATGGACATCAAGACCGGCAGGAGCTACACACCTCTGAACCACCTGGCCGACACCCAGGCCCCCTACCGGGTTTACAACAGCCTGCTGGCCGAAGTAAGCGTGATGGGCTTCGAATACGGCTATTCCAAAGCTCAGCCCAACTCTCTGGTTCTCTGGGAGGCCCAATTCGGCGATTTTGCCAACAACGCCCAGTCCGTGATCGATCTTTTTATTGCCAGTGGGGAGGTCAAGTGGCAACGATTGAGCGGGCTGGTGCTGCTGCTGCCCCACGGCATGGAAGGGTTGGGTCCGGAGCACTCCAGTGCTCGGCTGGAGCGGTTTCTGCAGCTATGCGCGGTCGACAACATGCAGGTTTGCTATCCGACGACACCGGCCCAATACTTCCACCTGCTGCGCCGCCAGCTCAAGCGCACGATTCGCAAACCCCTGGTGGTCATGACGCCCAAGAGCCTCCTGAGACACCCCCTGGCGGTATCGAATCTGGACGACATGACCGGCGGGGGGTTTCAGGAAGTGCTCCAAGATGCGCCCGATATTAAGAAGCCGAAGCGCGTGCTACTGTGCAGCGGCAAGATTTACTATGCGCTTCTGCAGTGGCGGCAGGACGCCAAGCAGGGCGAAGTGGCCATCGTGCGGTTGGAACAGTTGTATCCGTTTCCGGAAGATCAGTTGAAGGCGATTGCCAAGCGGTACCGGCAGGCCAAAGAGTGGTACTGGGTTCAGGAAGAACCGGAGAACATGGGGGCCTGGCAGTTCGTGCGCTACCGGATGGAAAAGCTCTTCGGGCGGGTACCGGCGTACATCGGTCGACCGGAGGCCGCCAGTCCGGCCACGGGTTTTCCGGCCATTTTCAAGCGGCAACAAATGGCCATCGTCGAACAGGCAGTCGGTGGTGAACAAGGTGGACAGGTCAGTTGATCCGCAAGGGTAGCTGACCTTTGCTTTCCTGCCTCGCAGTGGAAAGCGACATATTAATACATGCTTTGCGTGCCCTGCGTCTCTGCGGTGAATTACAAGAGACGATCAGGAGCCCCTTTCAGGAGATGCTATGTTGGTCGAGATCAAAGTTCCCAGTGTTGGAGAGTCGGTGACCGAAGCGGTTCTGGCGCAATGGTTCAAGAAAGACGGCGACCGGGTTCAAAAAGGTGAGGCACTGTTTGTCATCGAAACCGACAAGGTCACCCTGGAAGTGGAGGCCGAGGCGGAGGGCGTGTTGAAAATCAGCGTGGAAGAAGGCGAAACGGTCGCGATCGGGGCCGTGGTCGGCACCATCGACTCCGAGGCAGCCCCCGTTGAAGCCGCACCGACCGAAAAAGGCGCCCAGGAAGAGGAGGCGGAAAAAGAGCCCACCGAACCAAAAAAGGCCAAGGCTAAGGCTGCCGAACGGGAGAAAACGGCGCCGTCTCCGCAGGCAAAGGCCGCTTCAGCCCCTGAAGAGAAGGCCGCAAAACCGGCGACGGAGAAAAAGCCGATAGCGGCCGACATGAACCTTTCGCCCGCCGTGCGGCGGATCGTGAAGGAGACGGGCGTCGATGTCGACGAGGTGATCGGCACCGGTCCCGCTGGACGCATCACCAAGGGGGATGTTCTCTTGTACCTCGAGGCGCGCGAGGCGCAAGCGGCATCGGCAAAGATCGCTCCACCGGTCGATAGCGAACCCACTGCAGAGGCTGCGGCTGAGGAAACCTCCCGCAAGCCGATGACGCCTATCCGGCAGCGCATCGCCACGCGATTGCTCGAAGCCCGGCAGAACACGGCCATGCTGACCACCTTTAACGATGTCGACATGAGCCGCGTGATGGAGATCCGTTCCCGCTACAAGGACGCTTTTCAGAAAAAGTACGGCGTTTCCCTGGGGTTCATGTCTTTTTTTATAAAGGCCGCCGTCGAGGCGCTCAAGGAATTTCCGGAAATCAATGCCTTCATCGACGGCAAGGAAATCGTCTATCACCATTACTATCACATCGGGGTGGCGATCGGAACCGGCCGAGGACTTGTGGTGCCGGTGATCCGCCATTGTGAACAACTTTCCCTGGCCAAGATGGAACAGGCCATCTTGGACTTCGTGACAAAGATAAAGGAAAATCGTCTCGATTTGGCCGACCTGGAAGGCGGCACTTTTACCATCACCAACGGCGGGGTGTTCGGTTCCCTTCTGAGCACACCGATCCTGAACACGCCTCAGAGCGCCATCCTCGGCATGCACCGCATCGAAAAACGACCGGTGGTAATCGACGACCAAATCGTCGTGCGCTCCATGATGTACCTGGCCCTCAGCTATGACCACCGCATCGTGGACGGCAGAGAAGCAGTGACCTATTTGCGGCGCATAAAGGAATTCCTCGAAAACCCGGAACGGATGATAGTGGAGATTTAGCCATGGCCAAGACAGAAAAATTCGATCTCGTGATCATCGGCGGCGGTCCCGGCGGTTACGTGGCGGCGGTGCGGGCGGCCCAGCTCGACATGCGGGTTGCCTGTGTGGAAAAGGAGCAGCGCCTCGGCGGCGTGTGCCTGCGGGTGGGCTGCATTCCGAGCAAGGCGCTGCTCGACTCCAGCGAGTACTATCACCTTGCCAAAGAGCGATTTGCCGAGCACGGCATCAAAACCGGCAAGCTGACCCTCGACCTGCCGGCCATGATGGCCCGCAAGGACAAGGTGGTGGAGGACCTGACCGATAACGTCCGCAAGCTCTTGGAGCGCAACAAGATCGACGTCGTTCACGGCACGGCCCGCCTGGCGGGTTCGGGCCGCGTCGAGGTGACGAACGCCGAAGAAAAAGACCGGCAGCAGACCCTGGAGGCAAAGTCGATCATTCTTGCGACCGGCAGCGAGCCGGTAACGGTCCCGGGCCTCGAATTCGACGGTAAGAACATCATCAGCTCCAGCGAAGCTCTGCAGTTGCAAACCGTGCCCAAGCAGCTCGGTATTGTCGGCGGCGGCTATATTGGATTGGAGCTGGGATCGGTCTGGCGGCGTTTGGGAGCCGAGGTGACGGTCATCGAAATGCTGCCACAAATTGTCGCCGCCCTGGACGGTCAGGTGGGACGCACCCTGCACCGTATTCTCAAGAAACAGGGCTTCGACTTCCGATTGAAGACCAAGGTTACCGGTGCCAAGGCCAGCGCCAAGAAAGTGACCGTTACCCTCGAAGCCGGCGGCAAGGAAGAAGCCCTCAAATTCGACAAGCTCCTGGTGGCCGTGGGTCGGCGGCCTCTAACCCGCGGTTTGGGATTGGAGGAAATCGGCATCGAAACGGACGCCAAGACCGGAGTAGTGATCGTGAACGAAAAGTTCCAGACGAAACAGCCGGGTATCTACGCCATCGGCGATCTGATCGCCGGCCCCATGCTGGCGCACAAGGCATCGGCTGAAGGCATTGCCGCGGTGGAAGGCATTGCCGGCCTGCCCGGGGAGGTCAACTATGACGCCATTCCCGCCATCATCTACACTGCCCCCGAGGTGGCCAGCGTCGGCCTGACCGAAGAACAGGTAAAGCAGCGTGACATCCCCTACCGTGTCGGTACCTATCCCTTTACCGGTGCCGGGCGGGCACGCTGCCTGGGTGAAACCGACGGCTTTGCCAAGGTGATCGTGCACAAAAAAACGGATCGCGTTCTGGGCGTTCACGTTATCGGTGCGCGGGCATCGGAAATGATTGCCGAGTGCGTGCTGGCAGTGGAATTCGGTGCCGCCGCGGAAGATATCGCCCGCACGGTTCACGGCCACCCGACTTTCTCCGAGGCACTGATGGAAGCGGCAATGGCCGCCTCCGGCCACTGAAGGCTCGAAGATAACGGTTTTCGATGTCGTCATCGGTCGGCGGCGTATGACACAATGCAGCCGTCTTCCTCTGGTCTTGTCAAAACCTTTATTTTGGCGCCTTTAATTCGACAGTAGAATTTCGATGAACGCCCGGCATCGAACGCTGGACGCCGAATAAGGAGGTAGCTTCGCTTCTTACCGACCAAATCCCGCGTAGCGGGACAAACAGGCTCAATCGACTCAACGGTCTTAACGGGCTAAACGGACTCAACCCCTGAAGCATCGACCACCGCGGCCTTGTTGATGACGACCGGCTCCTGGGGCACGTCATCGTGAATTCCCTTGCGGCCGGTTGCGACCGCCTTGATCTTGTTGACCACGCCTTGTCCTTTGGCGACTTTGCCGAAGACCGTATAGCCCCAGCCCTGTGGATTTTTGGCCGTGTGGTTTAGAAAATCGTTGTTTTTGACGTTGATAAAAAATTGGGCCGTGGCGCTGTGCGGATCCGAAGTGCGGGCCATGGCCACTGCGTAGGCTTCGTTCTTGAGTCCGTTGTCGGCCTCGTTTTGGATGGGTGACCGGGTCGGTTTTTCCTTCATATCGGCGGTCATTCCTCCGCCCTGGATCATGAAGCCGTCGATGACCCTGTGGAAGATGGTGCCGTCGTAGTGACCCTCCTCGACGTACGCCAGAAAGTTAGAGACGGTCTCGGGGGCATTTTTTTCGTCGAGGTCCAAAAAAATATCGCCCATGCTGGTTTCGAGCTTTACCATGTTATTTCTCCCTTGCTTTTTCAGTTTCCGTAAATAATTAGCCTAAGGGGCAATAGGTCTGTAAATCCAAAAAATAGTTTATAATATCATAATTTTATCTTATTGACGGATAGGCTGTCCTGAGGCCGTTTTTTGAAAATACGATCTGCCAAAGCTGGTTCCGTCTGGCCCGAAAAGAGCCGGCGCATGAAAGCAGATAATACGTCCACATGCGGTAGAAGCGCTGATCGTACGTTTTCCGGATGCGGTGCCAGTTTTCGGTGACGTTGCGGTGCCATGCCATCAGCGTGCGATCGTAGTGGGAACCGAAACTGTGCCAGTCTTCCAAGACGAAGAGTCCTTCGGCGGCGGCCGCGATCTGTCGGGCCGAGGGCAGCATCGAATTTGGAAAAATGTAGGTCGCAATCCAGGGGTCCACGGAGCGCACCGACGAGTTGCCGGCGATGGTGTGCAGTAAAAAAAGACCGTCTTTTTCCAGGCAGCGGTGGACCACCTGCATGTAGGTCCGGTAGTTGGCCACCCCCACATGCTCGAACATGCCGATTGAAACGATGCGGTCGTAAGTCCCCTGAAGATCTCGGTAGTCCTGAAGCACGATCTTCACGGGCAGACCCTCACTGAGCCGCCGGGCCAGCTTGAGCTGCTCGCGCGACACCGTGATGCCCGTTACCTCTGCGCCGTATTTCTCTGCGGCGTAGATTGCAAAACCACCCCAACCGCAGCCGATGTCCAGCACCCGGGTGCCCGATTTCAGATCCAGTTTCCGGCACGTCAGTTCCAGCTTGGCTTCCTGCGCCTCATCGAGCGTATCGACCGCCTGCCAATACGCACAGGAGTAATTCAAGCGCTTATCCAACATGACCGTGAAAAGGTCGTTGCCGGTATCGTAGTGGCGCTCACCGATGTGAAAAGCCCTGGCGCGGCTCTGCGGATTGGTCAAACGGGTTTTAAGTGCCGCCCACAAAACGGCTTTTGAGCGGCGCACTTTTTTGTCGAGCCGGGCG
>JARROL010000010.1:0-18310 GCA_037383965.1 Desulfobacterales bacterium
ATCAGCAGGCACCTGCAGTTTATCGCCGAACTCCCCCAGACTCTTCTTGATTTTATCCGGGTCAAAGTCGACAACAATTGCGTCGCGGTTGTTTTGAGCGTCCTGGAGCGTGCGACTGTGCAGGGTCATTTTCCAGGAATCGTAGTGCTCCAAATGGCACATCGTGCAAGTATCAGAACCCACAAAAGTTTGGGGCTTGGCCGTTATGGCTTCGACATCCACCGGTTTTTCGCCGCCGCAAGCCGTCAGCGCCAGCACCGCCAGCCCAGAAACCTACCCTGCTGCAAGACGATTTTTCGCCATGGTGTTCTCCTTGATGCATCTGAGATTTAATAGAAACAGTTTCAATCCGTGTCGGGTTAATATCCTTCAGCCAGGCGTCACGATGTTGGATCTCACCACGCCGGCCGTTAGCTCAAAGTTTGATTCAACGATTTGTCCGGGGGCGAGCTGTTTTGAAAGATGCTCTTCAACCAGAAAACCAGCTCGTCAGGATCCAATGGTTTTGTCAGGCATGCGAGGATGTGGCTCCTCAGGGCTTCCTCCAGCTCCGGATGAAACGGGAGCTCGGATTTTGCAATGATGTCGATTTCGGGGTGCTGCCGCTTCATTCGAACCAAAGTCCGATTGTCGATGGCTATCGTATCCAGGTCGATCAATATGACCCGGCAATCGCTTTCCGTTAAATATTCTTGCAATTCCGGCAGAGAATGCATGGCTGCGACGTCAAGGCTGCTCAACAGGATACTGATCTCCTGGCATTGAGCAACGTCTGAATCGAGCACAACGATTCTCTTCATCATCTTAAGCTGATACCCTTTGGGCGCCTTTTCGTTCCGATAGGATGGTGCGGAGAAATTCTTTGTTTTTCGGTTACTTTATGAGCAAGGGTTGTGCCAGGTTGGTCGAGTCCGGGTTCCCCGCGTTTGACAACAAGGTCTATCCTCCCTAAAATGCTGAAAAGATTTATCTAATTTTGTGCAACTTGGGCGGATCGCAGAAAAACCATCCTCGGCGACCTCGGCAGAAGACTGCCGGCAGTGTGTTCAGATCAAAAACACATCGCCGGACGAAGTTTAAATCAACAATAATATAAAGTGGTTGCTTGTGTACGGAAATTGTACACGCTTCGGTAGCACGGACAAACCGTCGGTTCAGACGCGTGCCCGCACTTGCGTAAATGGCTTATTTCTGGACTTTGCCGGAGTCATCTTGTCCGGCCGGACGATATTGCCCGAAATAGATGGGTATGCGAACTGCAAACACTGCACAATTGAATTCGATAGCTTTTAGTGTGAGGTTCTGTTCTTTGGACAAAGGTTGGTGAGTCAGTGAATGGTGGGCATCGAAATCCGGTATTTCTTGAGTTTGCTGTATAAGGTGCTGCGGCTGATTCCAAGATTTTGGGCGGTCAGCTTTTTGTTCCAACCGCATTCTTCCAGGGTTTCCTGCAGAAGCTTTTTTTCATTATCCAGAATCGTTCGGCGGGCTATCTTCTTTGAAGACGGTTTTGCTGTCCTGAGTACCGAGGGCATATCGGTGGCTTCGATGCGTTCGCCCTTGGCCAGCACCAGGGCATGTTCGATACTGTTTTCCAATTCGCGGACATTTCCCGGCCAGGAGTAGTCCAACAGCATCCGCATGGCTTTGGAACTAAAATCCTGAACCTTTTTGCCCTGTTCGAGCGCGAAACGGTGTAAAAAATGGCGCGCCAATACGGGAATATCGTTGCGGCGGTTTCGCAACGGCGGCATCTGAATCGGTATGACATTGAGACGGTAAAAAAGATCCTCTCTGAAATTGCCCCTTTTCACCTCTTCAAGCAAATCCTTGTTGGTAGCGGCAATGATGCGCACATTCACACCAAGGGTTTTCTCGCCTCCCAGACGCTCGAACTTCTGCGTTTGAATCACTCGCAGCAGTTTGATCTGCGCTGACAGCTGAATCTCGCCGATCTCGTCTAGAAATACGGTTCCACCGTCCGCCTGTTCGAATCGTCCGCTCTTCTGCCTGAGGGCTCCGGTGAAGGCGCCCCGCTCATGACCGAAGAGCTCGCTTTCCAGCAGCGTCGTTGGATACGCCGAACAATTAATGACAATAAAGGGTGAGGCCTTGCGAAGGCTCTGATCATGAATGGCCCTGGCCACCAGTTCTTTTCCGGTGCCACTCTCACCTTGAATCATGACTGTGGCGTCTGTCGGCGCGATATCTTGAATGAGCTTATATATGGTCTGCATCTGCGTGTCTTTGCCGACGATACCATTGAATTCCGATTGAGCCTCCAATTGGCCTTTGATACGCCCCAAATCCTCTTCGTGTCTGGCGGCGCGGTTAATTGCCCCGGCGGACTCTTGTAAAATTAAGCCCATTACTTCCGTGTCTTTGGCATCACACCGGCACATTTTGGGGCAGCCCACCAGCAAGGTTCCGATTATTTGATTTTCGAAATTGACAGGGAAAGCTGCCAACCGGTTGGCAGCGGGGAAGGCCTCTGAGATGATGGACGCTCTTAAATCATTTTTATCGATATCAGAGATATCGTTTATTCCCTCCTGTAATTTCAATGCAATTCCAAAGGAAGCCCTTGGCAGCACCTCTAACCGATCAGCGGCAAAAACGAAAACAGAATCCTGGTTCCGGCTTTTGATCAATAATACCAGATCAGAGCAGGTGACGATTTTTTTGAGTCTTTCAATCAAATAAGAACAGACATCTTGCAGTGTGGACTGGGAGCCAATCTTTTGGATAATTTCGAACGATCTTCGCGTCTGCCCTTGGGCACGATCGAGTTCAACGGCTCTTTTCTCGAGTGTCTGGGTATAGTTGCGGAGGCGGTCGATCATGCTGCTAAAGGATATGGTCAAACGGTCGACCTCGTCTTGTCCGGTCGATTTGATTTTGAAGTCCAGATTGCCGGAATCGATTTTTTCGGCGGCATCGGCCAGCACCGTCAGCGGTCTGGTAAACCGCCTGATGAAGAAGTAGCTGACGGTCAGGGCCGCAATGAGGATGCCAATGGTTATAGCGGTTATTTGCAGCCACAACCGGTTGACCCGGAGACGATACGGTTTTTCGGAAAGGCCGATGCGCAGGGTGCCGCCTTGACCGTCTAAAACCGGCCAAGCAAAATCAAGGAACTCTTCGCCGGTGTCAGAAACGATCCGCAAGAAATTTCCGGATTCATCGCTTTGGGGCGTATTGGCGTCGATCAACTCCATTGGAAACCCAGCGGAGAAGGTATGGGCCAGGATGCGGCCGTTGCGAACGACAAAGAGATAGGCAACGTTGGGATTGTTGCCCGATTGGTGGTCGCTCAGAAGTTTCTGCAAGGCCACGACATCGTTGGTGAGAATTTTGTCGGTGGCCTCGAGAGCGAGGGTCTTGGAAAGATATTGGCCCTGGTTGACCATGTTGTCCAAAAGATTGACACTGTAACGGTGGGTAACGAGCAGAGAGATCAGCAGTCCACTGCCGAGAACAAGCATGAACACCGCTAGCAACAGTTTGGTTTTGAGGCTTTGCAGCTTCATTGGATTTGATCGCACTTCTGCTTCATGGCCAGAATAGGTTTATACCACTGGTCATCCGGTGCAATGAACCGATCGATCATCAATTCATCCAGAATCTTTTTCCCCTTTCTGTCCTGGTGCATGACAAACAGCAGGTCGCTGATGTCTTTCTTCGTCCGGTTTGGCAGTTGCCGCGCGGCAACCAGCAGCGGGTTGCCGAAACCGATTGATTTTTTGATAATGCGGGTTTTCGATGTGTAGACGGGGTTTCGCGCGTTGTAATATTCCCAGATCTGTCCGTGCACGGCAGCGCCGTCCACCAGATCCATGGCCACGGCCATTATGGAATTGTCGTGGCTGTATGTGTATGTCGTTTTGCCGAAATAATTTTCAGGGGTGTCTCCCTGCAGACTTAGCCAATAGGCGGGTACGAGGCGTCCGGTGTTGGAATCCGGGTCGGTGAAGGCGAAGATCTTGCCTTTTAAATCCGAAAATTCTTTGTAGGGACTTTCCTTGTTGACAATCAGATAGGAGTGGTACAGGTGCTTGCCGTTAATTTGCGGCACAGCCAATGCATGAAAACCGCACCGGTCTTTGGCGGTAGCGTAAGGTCCGGAGCAGATGAAGGCGAGATCGATTTGTTCGGTGGTAAACAACTCGTTGATTTGACCATACGTTTTTCTCTGAACGAGTTCGATCTCACGACCCAGCTTTTCAGCAATGTAGTCGAGCAAGTCGTGATACAGGTGTACGGTTTCGCGCGGAGAAATCATCGCCCCGACGGCAACGCGGAAACTGTCGGTCTTTGACGCCTGTCTTCCGGGTTGTTCGACGCTGACTGTCGGCGAAAAATCCACGACCTTGACTTCGGTATTGTCGCCGCACCCGAAAAGCAGAGGTATTGCAATTGACGTGATCATTGCCAGTGCCGTAGAAAGCCTGTGGTTCACTCCAGGAGCCTTTTTCCGATTAACGTGTAATTTAAAACTGTTCATATTTTATGAACAAGATTTAGGATATCGAAAATCACCTGTCTTCCAGTATCGGAAAATCAGAAAAAACATCCGAAGAAAGACGGTGTTGTACTCAGATCGGGTAGAGCGCAGAAACGGAAATAATAACGGTAAGTTTCGGAATGATTCACCAATTGCGATCAGCAACCCCTAATTGCCACATCGTAGTACTTGGTTACACTATTTCCGATGGGCATGTCAACCTAAATTTTAACACATTCTGAATTATGCAAACACCTTGATCGCCAGCTTTCGAGTCGCTGTGGGCCCGGAAAGATGGGCTTTTTCGATGATATCAAAATGGACAATATCTATGGTTTAGTTTGCAGGGGTCAGAACGACGGCACCCATGGTCTGGCGGGCTTCGATCCGAATATGGGCTTCAGTCGCCTGGCTCAGGTGAAACGCTTCGACGGCGGGGATGATGGTGCGGCTTTGAATCTTTGCGAACAGTTGACGGGCGAGGCGCTGCAGATAAAGCCGATCGTCGAAATAGTCGAAACATACCGGGGCCGACACGGTCAGGGACCGTTGCTTCAGCACGTTTATATCCATGGGGATGAGCTGTCCGTCGCGGTCGCCGATGACGGCGCAGTGTCCGCAGCGGGACAGGCAGGCGACAGCGATATCGATCCCATGGGCGCCGCTGCTGTGGACCCAATAGTCGACACCGCGCCCATTGGTGATGCGCATCACTTCGGCTGCTAAAGGAATGTCGTCCGGGACCACAATGGGGTGGTCGCAGCCGCGGTCACGGCTGAACCTGGCCTCCTCGGCAGTGGATACGGTGCCGATGACAGTGAGATCCATAGATTTGGCCCATTGGCTGAGCAAGTGACCCAAGCCGCCGGCAACCGCCTGGATCATAATCGTCGCCCCCGGAGCGGCCCTGAACACGCGACCGAGCACAAGTGCTGCCGTAACGCCCTTGAGCAACGTTGACGCATCCATATCGGATAGGCCATCGGGCAGGGATATGCATGCATCGGCATCGATGATGCGGATCTCGACATAAGCCCCGGGTATCCGGCTCATATAGGCGACGCGGTCCCCCGGGAATAGGCCGTAGACCTGTTCTCCCACATCGATGATCTCACCCACACCTTCCACACCCGGTGTCCCCGGCAGATCGAACCCCGCCGAGATGCCCCGGCGTTGCATGAGATCGAGAGCGTTGACCGCAATGGCCGTCTGGCGAATGCGCACCTGCCCGGACCCCGGCGCAGAGACGGTCAGGTCTCTAAAGGACATAACCTCGGGGCCTCCGCTGACCGTCACCACCACCGCCCGGGACGGCAGGTGCTCGCCCTCCGCGAATGCGGTCACTGCCGCCGCCTCTTCGCGAGCTGAAGGATGTGAAGGCCCTTTTGTCTCGGTCAGAAACGAGCGCATCCCCGTGAAGCCGGCCTCGTAGAGCTGACAGCCGACCAGTCCTTCCAGTTCCGCGGCGCGATCGTCCGGGGCGCGAAACTGCGCGCGCCAATCCCAGAAGGTCCGGTTGCCGTCGGTCACAGGCTTGAGGCGAACCGTGGCCACATAGTCAACCAGAGGATGGGATGAGTCAATGAAGCAGTACGTCATTATGGTCTCGCGGTCGCTGTGGCGCAGCAACTTCTCACGCAGCTCGGCGCCGTCGGTGAGGCTGTATCGTCGCACACCACCGACTACGTCACCGTCGAGATCGTTTTCCATCCGGCTGCGGGCCACGGCCGGATGCCACCGGTCGTGACTGTTAAAATCGCGCAGCACGGCCCACACCCGATCGATTGAGGCGTCGATGACGGCCGATCGAATGACGGTGATCTTCATTGTTGCCCGTAGCGTTTCTTCAATGCGTCCAACCCGGTCTGAAACATCCCCTCACCAATGGTTTCGGTCAGCTCGGAAACCTTTTCCGGCGGGCAGTCGAATTCCGCCGACCACTCGATGAAGCAGCGGTTGCCCTCTGTCACGGGAAACAGCCGCAAGGTGGCCAGATAATCACGCAGGTCCATGGGGCTGTCCAGGATAGCGGATGAGCAAGCGTAGTCGAAATCAGACAACGACAACAGTCTTTCCCGGATATGAGCGCCGTCCCTGAGCTGAACGTTTCTTACGCATCCGACCTTGTCGGCCGGATGGCCTTTTTCGATGCGGCTCAATGCGATCAACGGGTGCCAGTTGGCCAGCCCGTTGAAATCTCGAAGGTCCCGCCACACCCGATCGGCCGGGGCGTCAAGGACCGTGGACCGATAGACCTTGATCATTTGTTACGTCTCCTTGGCCCCTTCGGGGCGATCCTTCTTCAGTTCAGCCAGCAGTTGGGCGAGTTTGCCGGGGTCGCCAGTATCTATGCCGATTTCGCCCAGCAGATGGTCCAGGAGTGGGGCTTGGGCACGGTAACGAAGGGCGCTGCTGACGAGTCGATCGGTGAGCCCGCCGCCGCTGTCCGGTGACCCGCCGCCGGCCGGCACCGTTAGACCATCGAGGTGGATAATCTTGATCCCATCGATCTTTTCCATGGGTTTGACACTCTCGCGAATAATTGATTCGAGTTTTTCCACAAGACGCAACCGCAGGGCCGACACCCGGGCCTCGGGGCTGGCGATGTTGTTGGCCTCGGCCATGAGTCTGACCCCCTCGGATTCGACCTGGTGTCGAATTCGATGGGCTTTGGAGCGGGTTTCTTCGGCCACGGCAAAAGCATCGGCCTCGACCCGCGCAATGTTCGCCCTTTCGGCGGCCACCGCCTTTTCGGTAGCAATGCGCGTCATTTGGCGGAGTTGGTCCTTTTCCGCCTCCAGGGCCGTCAGGATCAGTTCCACCTGTTTTTTTCGATCCGCCTGGGCCTTCTCCCGGGCCGTAAAGATGGCTTCTTCGGCGGTGATGGCCGCCGCACGCGCCTCGTCGGCCTTGGCGCGTGCGGCTGTCTCGGCCTCGGAGGATTCGGCTACGGCAATCGTCCGCATGTGCTCGGCCAGCTCAATCGACTTGCGCCGTTCGATCTCCATGGCCTCGGTGTCCCGCTGCTGCTCGATGCGGTCATGCTTCAGCTGGCGCTCGGAAGCGATGCGGGCTTTCTCGATCTCCTCGTTGGCAATGATGTCGGCCACCTGTGCGTCACGCTTGCGCTCGGCATGTTCGCCCGCCAACTCAGCCTGTTGCTTGGCCCGTCGGAACTCCAGCTCCTTTTCCTGAGCCAGGCGGGCGTATTCACTCTCGCGTTCGATATCCAGGCTCAGCTTTTCGGTTTCCAGATTCTTGGTGCGGATCTGGACCAGGGTGTCCTGCTCGATATCATTGCGTGTTTTCTTGCGCTGTTCGATCTCGTCCGTCAGCCGGGTCAACCCCTCGGCATCAAAGGCATTGGAGGGGTTGAAGTACTCCATGTCGGTTTGGTCGAGATCGATCAAGCTGGCTGTCTCGAGTTCGAACCCGTTCTTGGCCAGAGACTCGGCCACCGCCTGCCCCACGGACTTGACAAACTGACTGCGCTGCTCGTGAAGCATTTCCAAGGTCATCCCGGCGGCCGTCGCCCTAAGGGCGTCGAGAAATTTGCCTTGCATCATCTCACGCAGTTCGTCGGGCCTGCCCGTTTTGCGACCCAGGGTCTGGGCGGCGACGGTGACGCTGTCGGCATCCTTGCGAACACGAATGTAAAAATCCACGGCCACATCCACACGCATACGGTCCTTGGAGATCAACGCCTTTTCCTTGTCACTGACCACCGACAGTCGCAGGGTGTTGAGATGAACTTCTGTGACATCGTGAAAAATCGGGAAAACGAAGGCGGCACCATCGATGATGACCTTCTGCCCCCCCAGTCCGGTGCGAACGAAGGCGATATCCTTGGACGATCTACGATAAAAGGACCGGATGAACCAGATCCCCACCGCGACGAGGATTATCGCGATGACGACTGCCAGAATAACCCACTCGTAAATGGTCATGGCACTCCTCCTGTTGGTGACAATCGATGCTGCGCCGGTTCACCCCCCTACCCTGCAGCGACGGCTTTCTCGGGCAAACGGCCTGACCGGGGCAATTTAGTTACGCTTAATGTTGAGAAACTCCTTGGTTTGTGCCGTGAGCGCCTTCTCGGTGGGCAGTCGCTCCATCGAAGAAGCCCCGTAGAACCCGTTGCATTCCGGACAGCGTCTCAGAACGTACTCGGCATCCGCGGGCATGGAGATCGGACCCCCGTGGCACAGGATAATCACGTCCCGCCGCTTTTTGAGCGCTGCCGCGCTCCAGGCGTTGATGTATTCGACACAATCGTCCAGCGTCCTGGCGGTGTCGGCCCCAATGTTGCCGCCGGTGGTCAGCCCCAAATGGCAGACGATGATATCGGCACCGGCCTCGGTCATGGCGATGGCATCGTCTTCGGAGAACACGTAGGGCGTCGTTAACATGTCTTTCTCGTGGGCCAATCGGATCATATCCACCTCCAGACCAAAACCCATACCGGTTTCCTCCAGGTTTTGACGGAAAGTGCCGTCGATGAGTCCCACCGTGGGGAAATTTTGCACCCCGGCAAATCCCACGGCCTTGAGCTGGTCGAGAAAGTGGTCGAAGATGCAAAAGGGGTCGGTACCGTTGACGCCGGCCAGCACAGGGGTGTTGCGGGTGACCGGCAGCACTTCCCGGGCCATCTCCATCACGATGTCGTTGGCATTCCCATACGGCATGAGCCCGGCCAGCGATCCGCGGCCAGCCATGCGATAGCGGCCCGAATTGTAGATCACGATCAGGTCGATGCCGCCGGCCTCCTCGCATTTGGCCGACAGGCCGGTGCCGGCGCCGCCGCCGACGATGGGCTGTCCGCTCCGAATTTTCGCGTTGAGTCGATCTAAAATCTGTTGTCGGGTGAATCGGGCCATGGTTGTCTCCTAAGATTGATGTCCGGAAGATCCGGGTTGCATGATGTCCAAAAAGTGTTCGACCAGTGCCTTGGCGAAGGCCGGGTCGTTGATGTTCAGATCGAGTTTAATCAGCCGGCGATTGGGTCCCGGTCGAAATTCGCTTTCCAGGGTGTCGAACAGCATTCGGTCGGCCGTCGGGTCGTGGAACGGTTTGCCGGGAGCATCGATCATCGAAACCCCTTTCATGGGCAGTAAAAACCGCACGGGCCCCTCCATCTGGTTGAGCTTGGTGGCAATGAAGTGTCCAAACGCTTTGTTTTCCGCCGCGATGGTGCGCATCAAGGTCACCTGAGGATTGTGCGAATAAAGGGTACGGTCCTTGAATTTCTGCGGCACCGAGTCAAGGGCTTCGAAATTGACCATGTCCAACGCCCCACAGGACCCCACGTAGGGGATCTGGCTGCGGATGATGGCGCCCATGCGATCCTCGCCGGCACTCATGACACCGCCTACCAGAAAATCGGCCACCTCGGTTGTGGTCACGTCAATGACGCCTGCAAGCATTCCCGACTCGACCAGTTTCTCCATGGATTGCCCCCCGGTGCCGGTGGCATGGAACACCAGGCAGTCATAGCGCATTTTCAGCGCCTGTGTAACCGCCTGAACGCAAGGGGTGGTGACCCCGAACATTGTCAATCCAATAGCAGGCAACCGGGAACGGTCCTCCTCCTGTCGAAATCCGATCATGCCGGCCAGAGCGTGAGCGGCATTGAACAGCACCTTGGCCGATATCCGGTTGATGCCGGCCACGTCGGTGACCGAATACATCATGCAAATATCCGAAGGACCCACGTACTGCCGCACGTTGCCGGAAGCGACCGTGGAAACCATTACCTTGGGGACACCCACCGGCAGGCTGCGCATCGCCGGGGTCACCAGGGCGGTTCCGCCGGTGCCCCCGGCCGAGATGATGCCGCCCACGTCTCGACGGCCGGCCATGAAGCGGGTAAAGGCCTTCGCCATACCGGCCACTGCCGAACCCCGGTCGCCGGTGAACACGGCCCCGATGCCTTCCGGGTGGTGTCGGGCCACCTCTGCGGGGCTGATGGCCGCCGGGGAAGGTCTCTGCGAGGTGGATAGGTCTACCGTAATGGTGCGCAGGCGCTGACGGTCCAGACATGACTTGATATACAGCAGGTCCCGAGCCTTGGTGTCGAAGGTTCCGGCGATGTAAGCGGCACGATCGAGGGTGTCGGCCACCGACACCCGCAAGGCTGATAGCGGCGTTTTAACGCCCGAGGGGGCATGTGGCGTACTTTTCGGCGCCCGGGTCTCCCGAGGGCCGGCACCGCTCCAAAGCGTCGGCGCAGTGGCCCCGACGATGGCTTGGGGAATCTCTTCGGACGCCGGTTCCTGATCCGCCTCCGCTTCTTCGGGTTGCTCTTTCGAAAGGTCGGCTTTGTCGGCGGTCACTCCCAACAATTGTTGCAGCAGGTGTGGGTCCGCGGCCAGAGCGGCGGCCGACAGGTCACGGTCAATGCGGCCGTTTAAAAGAAGATAGACGCGGCGGGCCAGTGACCGGGCCATCTCCAGGTTCTGCTCGACCAGCAAAATGGCCATGCCCTGCGAACTCAGATGGCGGCACACCTCTTCCATCCTTTTTATGACCTGTGCGGACAAGCCCTCGGAAGGCTCGTCCATCATCAGCAGCAACGGATTGGTGACCAGCGCCCGTCCGATCGCCAGCATCTGCTGTTCGCCGCCGCTGAGAAGGGTTCCGGAGATATGGGTTCTCTTTTTTAATTCCGGGAAGAGATCGTAGACCGTTTCGGGCGACCACCGGGAATTCTCTCCACTCCTGTGCCAAGAAAAACTCAAGTGTTCATCCACGCTCAAAGAGGGAAACAGCATCCGACCCTGCGGCACGTAGCCGATCCCCAGATTCGCAATGTCATGCGTTGACATGCTGACCGTTTCCTGGTGGTCGAAAAGGATCGACCCGGTTCTGGCCAGGGGTGGCAGTCCCAGGACCGCTTTCAGCAGCGTGGTTTTACCCATGCCGTTGCGACCGATGATGACGACCAGCTCTCCATGACCGACTTGCAGATCGACGCTCTGCAGGACGTGACTCTTGCCGTAATAGGCATCGAGGTGCTCTATTTTTAGCAGCGGTTCAGGCATGAGGGGAATCTTTAAGGCTTCCGGCTCAGGGTGTATATCTGCTGGACCTTTTGATTGGCTTCGATCTGCTCAGGGGTGCCCTCGGCGATAAGAGCGCCATGGTGCAGCACCGAAACCTGGTCGGCAATGCTGAAGGCCACATCGATGTCGTGCTCGATGATCACCACCGTGATCTCGGATTTAAGACTCATGATCAACTCGGTCATGAATCCCCGTTCGGCCGCGGAAAGTCCCGCCATGGGTTCGTCCAGCAGCAGTATCCTGGGCTCGTGGGCCAGGGTGATGCCCAACTCCAACTGGCGGTGCGCCCCGTGGGAAAGCTCAGCGACCGTCACGTCGAGTTTGTCGTCCAGCCCCACGCGGCGGGCGATATCAGTTACGTGTCGGCGTTGGTTCTCAAATTTATGCCAAGAGCGAAACAGCGTGGCGATCAGGGAAGTTTTCTTTCGACGCGTCTGCCAGGACGCCAGAAACAGGTTCTCCTGAACCGTCAGCTGCGTGAAAAGGTTCGAGACCTGGTAGGTTCTGCCCAACTGCGAGGTAATGCGTTTTTGCACGGGCTCGCGGGTCAGGTCTTTGCCGAAGAGCAGAATCCGACCGCGATCCAGAGGTATTTCTCCTGTGACCAGGTTGAAGAGGGTCGATTTGCCGGCCCCATTGGGCCCGATCAACGCACGGCTCTCGCCCACCGTGACAGTCAGGTTGACCTTGCTGACCGCATCGATGCCGCCGAAGGACTTGGAGACGTTCTCTAATACCAGCGCGTGCATGTGATCGAACCCAATAGAGTGACGACTAATCCACCCAGCCGTTGTTCTTCTTCAATTTCTCGACATAGTCCTTCCCGAAGTATTTTTCGATCTCTTTGAAATAGGCGTCCTTGTCTCCGGGCGGATAGTCTCGGGTGGTTGCCGGCGCCGCCATGTACTTGTCGGCCATGTCGACGTAGGGACCGAACTGGGAAACTTTGGTATAGGTCTTTACGGCTTCGTTCATCAGCCGACCGTCCTTTTTGACCACCTTCTTGATGTAGATGTTCTGGACCGGGTTGGCATACTTATCGAAATAGAACGGGCCGCGCGGAGATTCGTCGGCACTCATTGTCACCTGGCGCAGAGCGGCAATGAATTTTTGGGGATCATCCACCTGGCCATTGATGGCCTTCATGGCCTTGAAGGCGACATGCACGGCGTCGTAGCCCTGGACGGCGATCACGTCCGGGTAGTGGCCGAATTTTTTCTTGAAGCTCTCCCGGAATTTCTGGTTGGCCTCGGAAGGGTTGCCGTCGTAGTAGTGCAGCGAAGAGTATACGCCCAGGGCGGAATCCCCGAGTTCGGAGAGCATCGAGACAATAGGCACGTTGGCCTGACCCAGGATCTGGGGATAGACCTTGTCCAGCCCGAACTGTTTCCACTGTTTGAAAAAAGCGACCACCTGGGCCCCTCCGGAATTATTCAGCACGGCGTCGTATTCACTGGACATTTGCATCAGTCTTGCCATAATCGAGCTGAAGTCAACGGCCTCCACCGGATGCCAGATGCGTTCGACTTTTTCCCCGCCGTTTTCCAGAAACCCTCTGATGAAGCCGGCGGCCTGGTCCCAGGGGTAGGAGTAATCCTGCCCGACGATGATGATCTTTTTGTAACCCAGATCTTTGGCACAATACTGACCGAAATTGAAAATAACCTGGGCACCGGTCCAACCGGGACGAATAACACTGTTGGTTGCCTTGCGCATGGTGATGTCTTCCGGGGCGGAGTAGCCGATCAGAATCGGGACCTCGGGATTTCGTGCGCCCCAATCCACTGCCGCCATCCCCTCATGGCCCAGCGACGGGCCGATGATCAAATGGACTTTGTCGCGGTTCTTGAGCGAGTCCAATTTTGTGCGCATCACTTCCACATCGGCCTTAGTGTCTTCACTGAAAACTTTGATCGGCACACCGTTGAATTCATTGTTGTACTCGGCGAGAGCCAGCGTGACGCCGTTGAGGACGCCCTGGCCGAATATCGTCGCCCAACCGGTGATCGGTCCGATGGTGCCGATCCGGATCTCCTCCATTGCCGCCGTATTACCGACCATGGCACAAATAATAAAGAAAACCGCCGTTATGGCTACGACCCATTTTTTTCCGTTCATCTTCTTTCTCCTTTCTTATTGGGTGTCCTCATAAAATGAATCTTTGGTGGCGCCCTTGGCGGATGTCCCGCCTCCCGAAGGTCGCGATGCGATGCTGTCCCACAGTCGCTTCAAGGCCCCGGCCGCCCCCATGGGTGCGAACATGATCACAATCAAAAACAAGATGCCCATTATCAGCAAATATCGCTGGGTGATGCCGCTCAGAACAAGGTCCAGGGTTTTGAGAATTGCAGTCCCCAAGACCGCACCGAACAAGGTTTGAATACCTCCCAAGATCGCCGACAGCAGCGTTTCGACGTTGGTGGTCAGCGAAACGGAGTGGGGATTGATCAGCCCGGTAAAGTAGGCAAAGAAAACACCCCCGATGGAAGCCACGAACGCGGCAAAGATAAACGCCATGTAGTGCAGAAGGGAAACCGGGTAGCCCAGCATCGCCATGCGGGTCTCGCTGTCGCGCACACCGCGCAGCATCAACCCGAAGGGCGACCGTTTCAGTGCCGCCAGGAAGGTGAGCACGCCGCAAAAGACGACCAGCTGAAAGAGATAGAATGCTCCTTTTGACTGTTCCATCGAAATTCCGAATACGACCGGAGCGAATATGTCGGTAATGCCCGAGTCACCTCTGGTGACCGATGCCCACTGGCTCGCCAACGCCCAGACGAGCTGGCCCAGCACGAGAGTGAGCATCAAAAAGTATATGCCCCGGACGCGAATCACTAAAAGCCCGGCCAATGCGGCAAACAGGACAGCCACACCGATACCCACCAGAGGGGGAATCGGAAATGGGACCTGATAGCGGGTTTGCAAAATGGCGACAAAGTATCCCGATATACCAAAAAAGGACGCCTGCATCAACGAGACGACACCCAGTTCGCCTGCCAGAAAGCACAGGCTCAGGGTCATCATTCCGAAATACATCACGCGGATACACATCATGACAAAATAGTCCGAAGCGATCCACGGCACAGCGGCCGATAACGCCAGGCACGACAGCAGTAAAGCGCTTTTCGGTATTCGAGGGAGTCGCATCGGATCAGGCCTTTGTGCCGAAAAGCCCATGGGGCCTAATGGAGAGAATAACGGCCACGGGCAAAAACAGGATGAATAGGGAAAATTCAGGAATATAAGCGGTTGCAAAACTGTAGATCAAGCCGGTTATCAGGGCGCCCACGACGGTACCCCCCAAACTGCCCAAACCGCCAATAATGATCACGATCAGCGTTAACGTGAGAATACGCCAGTCCTCGCCCACGACCAACATCATGAATGTTCCGCCAACCACGCCGGCAACCCCGGCCAGAAAGCCGGACAGGCAAAAAACGATCGTAAATAATCGGCGGACATTGATACCCAGAGCGGACACCATTTCGAAGTTATCGACACCGGCCCGGATCGTGATCCCGAGGTTGGTTTTCTTGAGGAACAGCCACAGGACAATGATGATTAAGATAGCCAAACCCAACATGAAAATCCGAAAGACGGGATAGATCAGCCCGACCACGGGGATAGTCCAAACGCCGCTGAGTATCTCAGGGATTTCGATAGTTCTGGGGTAACCACCCCAGATAACCAGAACCAGGTCTCCAATGATAATGGCCACCGACAACGAGATAAGGGTCTCGATGAGGTCATTGCCGCGGGCCCATCGCAGCAGGAATTTCTCTTCCAGCAGGGCCAGGACGGCCATGACGCCGCCGCCCGCCAGCAGGGCCATGGGCCAGCTCCCGGTGACCTTGATCACGGACATGCCGATGAAGCCGCCGGCCATATAGAGGGCTCCGTGGGTCAGGTTGACAACGCGCATCAGGCTGAAGGACAGTGTCAACCCGCTGGCCGTAATGAACAGCAGCGCGGCCAGCGTAAGCCCGTTGAGCAGTGACATGGTGACGAGAAGCGACATCGAATCCCTTTACAGCAATCCTGGACCAGAGCAGAGAGAGAGCGTGCGTGTGTCGACATTTCTGAAAGAATGGAATCCAGCGGCTGCCTCCCCGGGGATGGATGCGATGGAGAGGAATCATGACGTTGGCATCATCGACGGTAAATGCTTAACACGGTGTGGGGTGCGCGTCAATGGCAACGGAAGCCGAGCCGTATAAGTCTGCCGCATCAATGGACTATTTGAGTGTCATATGGGTGCACTCAGGGCACACGTAAGAATAATCCCACATTTATGGGTCTTTTCAAAGGCGATTATTTTGGTAAAATGATGGTCGACGTCGGTGATTAAAAATGAATTGATTCGTCGACCATTCGACGATTAAACAAAAGCATCCTGAAAGTGAATGCGATGCGACCGAAGCTGGCAATGGTTGCCCTATTGGGCCTTGTTCTATCGATATGCTTAATATTCAGGGAAGATACATCCGGCGGTTTAAGCCCGGAAGGCAAAAAAAGTTTTTCGAGCGTGCCGGGCTCAGAGGCTTCTCCTGAGACCGGGGTTTATGATTTTATAGAAAACCAATCTGACGACCACTCGATGCGCTGGTTTTACAGTGAAACGCCAGGAGAGCTAAAAGGCGTCGCATTGGTGATCCACGGTCTTAATTTGCGGCCCGACAGGATGCAGCCCATTATATCAAAGCTGACTGAATCCGGAATCGATGTTCTGGGATTATCCCTTCGCGGGCATGGAGAAAACTTTCATCACGGTAACGGTGTCGATGCAGATACGGCAAGGTTAGATGCTTTTAAGACCGTATCGTTTCCGTTGTGGATGAATGAAGCCTACCTGGCTTATTTGCAGCTTAAAGCAAGAGGCAGAGAAAAGGGGGTTCCCCTTTTTCTGACCGCATTTTCTTTAGGCGGTTTGATCGGATTGGACCTGTTTGCGGCCAATTCGGGCGTAGCGTTTGACAAATTGGTTTTACTTGCGCCGGCTATCAGACTGCACGCCTCTGTTTATCTTGAGCGGGTGTTATCCCCTTTCCCGCGATTGGTCATACCGAGCATGGCCCCTAAAGCCTACCTTGCCAATAAACAGGGAACTCCTATTGCAGCCTATAACGCGCTGTTCGACGCTCTTGACCGCTTCGACAAAACGGCAGGTCAAAAATTGAACGTGCCCACCCTGATTGTCATCGACGAGCGCGACGAATTTATACCCCTGGAGAAGTTAAAGAAACTAGTGGAAGAAAAAAGTTGGCATACTTGGAAATTCTACATTGTCGTCAAAGACAAATCCGCCCGAGATAAAACGTTTTATCATCACATCATCGATGCGTCTTCAACCGGAGAAACCGTCTGGCAGAATATGATGGCGGCGGCTGTGAACCATTTGCTGAAGCACCCACCGCAGACTCGTTTTGTGCCATGAGTGGCAAGACATGCGTCGAACGCACCGGGTGTCGGAGAAGACAGCTTCGCTTTGAGTGGATCGGTAAGAAAACGGTGGCGAGCACGATATAAAGCCAAAATTGGCTTGACACAGGATAAATGTTCGATTAGACAGAACAGCCATGCGCATGCCAAATGGCACATTTGGAAAACTCCTCAGGTCCCTTAGGCTCGCGTCCGGGGTCGGTCTCAGGGAGTTGTCGCGACGCATCGAGAAGTCCCCGGGTTACCTGAGCGACGTGGAGTCGGGCAACGTTCCGCCTCCGTCCAAAGAAACCATTGTTCAAATTGCGAACGCTCTGAACGTCGACAAAAAAACCCTGCTGAACGCTGCCAAAAAGATCGATCCCGAGTTGTCGGAATATGTCGCCGAGCAACCTCAGGTAGCGGATTTTTTGCGGATGGCCAAAGATCAAGAATTTAACGATGATGACTGGGACCGTTTGACCCAGCTGGCCAAGCTGTCAAAACTCGGAAAGGGCGAAGGTGGAGAAAAATGAAGGTCCCCTGGCTTCCCAAGAGCGGTATCGAAGCAATCGCCGCAGATGTCCTGGCAGGATACGAAGGGATGCTCGGCGCCCCCGTTGCGCCGCCGATTCCGGTGGAAGACGTCATCGAAAGGTATCTCGATCTAAGGATCGGATTTATGGATTTCGAGAAAACCTACGGCTTCCATGGGGTTCTGGGTGCCATCTTTGTGAAAGACCGCTCGATATATGCCGACAATGCCTTGCTCGCCGATCACAGCGAGGGCCGACTAAATTTTACCTTTGCACATGAAGCCGGCCACTGGGTGCTGCATCGAAAATTCGTGCCCCCCGCTGACAATTCGCGTGCTGAAAGAACCGCAGTCATTTGCCGCAAGAAAGATGCGAAGAAGCCCGCCGAGTGGCAGGCCGATTTTTTTGCCGCCTGCCTGCTGATGCCGGAAAAATGGATTAAATCGGCCTTCGAGAAATCGATCGGCACAAGGCCCCTGCTTCTTCACAACGAACAGCGCTCGCTATCCGGTTTCCTTTATATCGAACCCTGTGTGTGCAACTGGCCGTTTATTGCCCGGGCGATTCAGAAAACCGGCGGGTTTTCGAACGTGTCCAAGCAGGCGATCATCATTAGGTTGCAGGAACTGGGCCTGGTCATAAACGAGACCACCGCAGAAATTGGCTGGCATCGCAAGCAGTATGCAACATGACTGATTCAAGGGTAAAAAAATTTTGCCAATTGTGTTCTATTGTAACGAACAATCATGATTATATATTTTCCGCGCAATAATTTCCATTCGATATGCATG
>JARROL010000011.1:0-18162 GCA_037383965.1 Desulfobacterales bacterium
GTTGGTTTTGTTCAAATGTTCGGACCTGCAATCCCGCCGGAGGCGGGATTAACAGCCACCCGCTCTGCCGATTGAGCTACCGAGGATCAGATTTTCAATCGGTGGCTCAATCCGGGTTGGTTTTGTTCAAATGTTCGGACCTGCAATCCCGCCGGAGGCGGGATTAACAGCCACCCGCTCTGCCGATTGAGCTACCGAGGATCAGATTTTCAATCGGTGGCTCAATCCGGGTTGCTTTTGTTCAAATGTTCGAACCTGCAATCCCGTCGGAGGCGGGATTAACAGCCACCCGCTTTATCGATTGAGCTACCGAGGAATTATCAATTATTTCAAGTGGGAGTAAATAGTTAAGGATCATCGGATTGTCAAGTAAAAAGTGTTTGTCCGTCAATAGGGTTTGTATTATGAAAAAATAATCTTAATACAGATCGGCAAGAACTGGAAGGAGGGGAAAAATGGGCCTTCAGGCGCTGTACGACACGCCTTCATGGGAATGGCCGCAGGGGGCCGAAGAATTGATTCTGCGGGTGCTCCGGGACAATGGCGCCGACAAATCCGACCGTCTCTTGGCCGCCGAAATGGCCGGTGATTCCGTTGTCGTCAACGACGAATTGGCGGATGTTCTGCTGTCGGTTCTGGCCGACGGCAAGGCGCCCGACGATCTGCGCAGCCGGGCAGCCATCTCGCTCGGACCGGCCTTGGAATATGCGGATATCGAGTGGGATGAAGATCGCGGCGGTTTCGATGACCCATCTGCCGTTCCGGTTTCTGAACAGACCTTCCGGGAAATTTTGAAAACGCTGCATAATACTTATATGGATGCCGCCACGCCAAGACACGTGCGACGACGTGTCCTTGAGGCGGCGGTGCGCGCCCCGCAGAAATGGCAGCAAAATGTTATTCGTGAGGCGTATTCCAGCGGAGATGCGGACTGGAAGCTGACGGCGGTCTTTTGCATGCGGTATGTACGCGGCTTCGATAAGGAGATCCTCGACTCGCTGACCAGCAAAAATGAGGATGTCCATTACGAGGCGGTTTGTGCTGCGGGCAATTGGGAAATTGATGCGGCTTGGCCGCATGTTGCCGGGCTCCTAAACGCGGCGGAAACCGGTAAGCGCCTGCTGCTGGCGGCCGTCGAAGCCGCAGCGATTATCCGGCCGAATGCGGCCCCGGAATTGCTCTATAACCTGATGGATTCCGGTGACGAGGACATAGTCGCCGCCATCAACGAGGCTCTGGCCATGACCGGCGATGGATGGGAAGCAGAGGATGGCGACTATGAGGACGATCAGTGGTGACTAATTCTAAAATCCCGGCAGCTTGAATTTCAGGGTCACTTCGCCGGTGGCCTTGTCGATACGGACCAAGCGGCCATCGGCTTCACTGGCTACCATCTTTTGGCCGGTCGCCATTTCGAAGAGACCGCCGATAAACTGCATACCCGAATTTAAAACGGCCTCAATTTTTTCCGGCGGCTGTTCGGTTAGAATGCTGCCGGTGCTGCTATCCATGCGTTCATCTGAACCCGCGTGTTCGGCTTCGGCGGGAAGAGGCGCATCGAGTGTGTCGTCGAGTTGCTCTTCGCCCGTGAAATCCACTGGCTCATCGGGTTGATTCAGTACTTTTGGATTTAAGTAATGGGGGGTATCTTCCGGGACTTCTTCCGAAGAACTGGACTCCCGGATGGGCAAAATGGGTTCTTCGCCCATCATTTCCCGCAGCCGGTTCAACAGTTCGGTGCGTTTTTCATGGGAAAATTCGACCATATCCGGCCCGTCTTCAAAAACGCCGTTGAACAGGTCGGTTTTCAGTTGAATGCCGGCCAGGATTTTTTCTTCAATGCTGTTCTTGGAGATCAAATTGACCACATTGACGCAGCGGCTCTTCTGGCCGATGCGGTTTACCCGACCGATGCGTTGATTGAGTTTGGCAGGGTTCCATGGAAGCTCAAAATTGACCACACAGTCGGCCGCCTGCAGATTAAGACCGGTACCGCCGGCATCTGTTGAAAGAAAGACTTTGCAATCCGGATTGTGGGTAAATTCGTCAATCAGGGCCTGCCGTTTTTTTACCGGTATCTTTCCGGATAATTCCACAAAAGGGATCCCGGCGTCGGAAAGGTGGCGGGCAATGAGAAAGGTCATTGTGGTCCATTCGCTGAAGATTACCATCTTGCGTTTGTTCTGAACGACCAGTTCATCGACTACGCCCTCCAGTTCCTTGAGTTTGGGCGATATGTGGGTTTTGCGGTCGATCAGATAAGTGGAGTTGCAGACCATCCGCATCCTCAGCAAAAGCTCCTGAATACGGCGCAGATCCATGGGTGTGAGGTATTTCTTGTTTATGAGCGGAAGTAGAGACTGCAGATACCCATTGTGAATTTTGAGCTGTTTGTCATGCAAATCAATATAGTAGTTATTCACCATTTCATCCGGAAGATCGGAGAGCACCTCCTCCTTACGGCGGCGTATCACGAGAGATTTGAGCTGCTCATTCAGCCGATCCAGATTGCGATAACCGAGAATTTTGCCCCTTTTGTGACGGCTGAGCATGAAATGATCGGCCGCAAAGCGCCATAGAGGTGAAAGCAAATGGGGATCGAGGAATTGAACGATGGAATAGACATCTTCCAGTTTGTTTTCCAGTGGGGTCCCTGTAAGCACAAGGGCGTGGTTTCTGGGGATCCGTTTGACCGCATCGGCGGTTTTCGTGGAAAAATTCTTGATCCGCTGGGCTTCATCCAGAATGATCAGGTCCGGTTTGAAGCGTGAGATGACCATCACGTCTCTGAGAACGGCTTCATAGTTGGTTATCTTAAAGTAACTCTCTTCTTTCGTGTAGAGGGCCTGGCGTTGAAGCGGGGTACCGGCGATGATGATCGCTTTTTCATCACTAAAGCGTTCGATTTCCCGCTTCCACTGTTCCTTGAGCGATGCCAACGTGATCACCAAGACTTTTTCGAAATCGAATATCTCCTTTTTCAGGAGTGATAGCGCGATCGCCTGAAGCGTTTTGCCAAGCCCCATTTCATCGCCTATGAGTGCAGCTTTTTTAAAAAGGCCGAATTCTATACCTGATTCCTGGTAGGGATAGAGCCGGGTTTTTAATTTAATCGCCGGGGGGATGACACGATGGGCCAGTTCGGCCATCTGCTTTTCCTGCAAAAACCCGTCCAATCGGTCCAGCAAAGTTTCCTGAACGCGAATGCGTTTGTTGCCGTTCAGACGGTTGAGCAAAGGTAGAAGATCCGAAAGCTCTTTGCCGGCAAACAGGCCATCCGGACTGAAACACTTGGACAGCAGGTCATCCGGGCTTTTTATCTTGGTCAACGGTCGTTCCGCAAACACCCGGGGCTGATTATTGACAGAGTCCCAGTAAATATCCACGAAGGGGAACCGCTCGCGGGCGACTTGTTTTTTGAAGCCGCGTTTCTTTTTTAGATAAGTCACAAGAAAAATTAAATGCTTGCAGGTTCCGATGCGGTTAGTCAAAAAATCCGGACAATTGCAGTGACCCTGTCCGCTGGCCGGATCATGCAAGGTGACGATATACTGTCGGCCGGAGGTCGTTTCCAGCAGGTGCTCACCCTTGAGCATTTCACCTTCCGTCACAGTAAAGGCCTCGCTGCGGGCGCGGCGTTTGCGGTCTTCAAGCGCTTGCTGCCTGATTTCCTCAGGTGCCAGATACGGCTCTTCGATCGGTGGAGTGGCGATGCTGCCGGATTTTTGCCGCCAGCGCTGGACAACATCCCGAGTATCGAGCAGGGCCGCCACCGTATGCTTACAGCCGTTGCCCGGATAGGGACAATCACACGAGGTCACCAGCTTCTCGTCCGCAAGTTGGATCCGGATGGTATAATCTCCGAAGTTTCCATCCATTTCGTATGCAAACCACCCCTTGTCCATATCGGCTTGCTTCAACACGAAGGAGCCATGTTCAAAGAGGTGGACCCCTCTCTGGAAAATGACGGCGGAATCCGCCAGGTGGTCACGGATAAATTCGCGGGACAAGTCAACCATGAAGCATTCCTCCTTCAAAAACAAGAACCCTATCACAATATGTTGTGTAGTGCGACGATATAATGGCACTATATACATCCTCGCAGTAAGGATGTCAATTGTTTAAAGGCCTCTTGCCTTTTAACATTTTGGCTACCTGCAGCGACCGATGATGTCAATCGTAATGAAACAAAATCGGGGTGGGAAGGCGGTGCCCATGCTGCAGGCAACGACAAAATGCTGCCGGCGTCGTGGGATGCGGGGGAGATGTGAATCTATGGGTCGCTGAATGATTGCGGTGATATGGATTAGGCGATAGGCGCTCTGAACAAGGCAAATAATGGTGAAAGCGGTGAGATTGAATACGCAATTTGACCTGTGAAACGGATTTCAAACAAGGCGCCGGATTGGCCGTCTCACGGCATGCGATAGACCATGGAATTTACATTCATCCCTGCTCCGACGGAGGCAAAGACGACAATGTCTCCTGAATTCAGTTTGTGACTGTCAAGCTTGCCGCGTCGGATCAAGTCCAACAATGTCGGCAGCGTAGCGACCGAACTGTTGCCGGTCCAGGAAATCATCATGGGCATGATTCCGGTGGGAACGGTCTCTTTATTGTACAGTTTGAACAGCCTCTTAACGATCGCCTCGTCCATCTTTTCATTCGCCTGGTGGATCAGAATTTTCTTGATGTCCTCAATGCCGAGTCCGGCTTTCTCGAGATTTTTTCGGACCACTTCCGGCACGGTACGCAAGGCATATTTGTAGATTTCATGCCCGTGCATCTTGATGTAAAGGTCTTCACCGTTGCGTTGGCGATTGTATGATTTTCCGAGAAACAATAGATAGGCATTGTCATGGGTATCCGAACGGGAGACATGTGAGAGGATACCAACAGCCCGATCGGTGGCCTCGAGCAGGGTCGCTCCGGCACCGTCGCCGTAGATCATGCTGTCAACATCATGCGGATCCGAAACCCGTGACAAAATTTCAGCACCAATGACGAGGATCCGTTTTGCATCACCCGATTTGATGATGTAGTCGGCCGTGATCATCGCCTGCAGCCAACCCGGGCACCCGAAGGGAATGTCGAAGGCGATGGTGTACGGATTCTTGATTTTCAGCTTGTGTTTCACCCGGGAGGCAATCGTGGGAACCATGTCCGTTCTGATGTTGTCCGCCTGCACGTCCCCGAAATTTTGAGCTACAATGATATAATCGAGGCTTTCCCTGTCCAAACCCTCCAGTGACTGCTCTGCGGCCAAATAGGAAATATCCGAGGTCGAAAGCTCTTTGGTCACGTAGCGTCTTTCCCTGATGCCTGTAATTTCAAAGAGCTTTTTAATGATGTCGGCGTTGGGACGGCTGAATTTATAGCCGTCAGACCCATAGAATTCGTTGCGGAGAAAGAACTCGTTGGGAATTATCTCGGATGGAAGATAACTGCCTGTTGAGGTAATGATTGAATTTGCCATATCAATAATCTTGCATCGTCCCTTTTGATTTCAGACATACATATAAAAACCGAGACCCATACACAAGGAATTTTGCGTCGAAACGGTTTGAGTGTCTCACCTTACAGGCGTGTTCACGGCGTAAAGCCAGGCAACTCGACTTTGGGTTTGACTTTTTGGGCGCGGATGCAGTATAAAAAATAGCAAATTCACTTTTATTTTAAAAGGGTTAATCCAAATTTAATTGCGCTTCCAAACGGTGTATGGGGGTCGACAGGGTTCAGCGCCTCTACAATGATCCCGATGCTTAAATTAGGTTGTCCAATTCATAGAAACGCGCGACATATTGAAAGTTCAAAGTGATATGGAACAAAATTCAACGAAAACCGCTTTGACGCAAGACAACCAAACCCTAATTGAATGCCCTCGATGTGGCTTTCAAAAAGTCATAAACGTCGCAAAATTTTTTAAAAGATCCAACGCCGGGAATTTTGTTTCCAAGTGTAAGTGTGGATACACCTCAAACGTCGTTATGGAAAGGCGAAAATTCGAAAGACACTTTTTTGACGCAAAAGGAAGCGTTCTTCATGAAAGAATAAAGGGAAAACCCGAAAGCTTTTGGATCACAGTTAACGATCTTTCCCGATCGGGTGTTAAATTCGACACCGAAAAAAGTGAAGTGCTCGAAACCGATGAAAACATCGTCATTACCTTTGAATTTAGTGACAGTCGGAAAACGTTTTTTATCAAGGAGGCGACGGTAAGAAATGTAAAAGGAAAAACGGTGAGGGCCGAATTCAAAACATTATGCGGTGACATTGCGTTATTAATGCACCCAGCATCCTGAATTGGAAACATCCACGGGAAAAAAATCTTGACATATTTGCCCACTAGTTTAGTAATAGATGAAATTTTCAGCTACTGTGATTCTTCGTTTTATAGTGCTTCCAGGTATCGAATAATACCCAAACGATTCGCTTGAATATATTTAGTGTGGCTGGCTCTTTCGTCGGCGATACAGACCACATCATCATCTGTCTATCACACAGGAGCATCTTGAATGGCTATTTCAGCAAATAGAAACATGAAGGAAATTGACCCGGTTCGGCGGCGCTTCATCAAAATGGCGATATTTTCCGGACTCACCGCATTCGTTCCTTTTCGTGCGTTGGCCTCCATTCCAGATGTTAACCCACAAGACAGGACGCTTTGGCTGTACAACCCTGTAAACGAAGAAACCCTCACCGCAACTTACTGGTTCAATGGACACTATGTGCCGGATGCCCTTGAAAAGATTGATTACATCATGCGCGATCATCGGACAGGCGAAGTGAAATCGATCGACCTCGGCCTCATCAATCTATTGCACACCATTAAAATCCACATCGGACTCGACGAACCGTTTCACGTCGTTTCGGGCTATCGTTGTCGAAAATCGAATGAACTGTTGCGTAAAAGCGGGAGAAATGCGGCCCGCAACAGTTATCACTTAAAAGGGCAAGCTGCCGACATCCGCTTGCCAGACGGTCACCTGGCTTCACTGCGCAAAGTTGCCACTGTCATAAAAGGTGGTGGTGTCGGGTATTACCCGCGTGACAATTTCGTTCATGTCGATGTCGGACCCGTCCGTTACTGGTCTCCCCGAGGCAGAAAGAAGAGAAGCTGAGTAATGAATTCTTGCCGCGGCCTCAAAGGTGAGGCATCCTTTAACCAGTAGCAGCCGGTAAATTCGATACCTTCCATCCCCATTCGGTTTTTTCATGCGATTCTCAAATCTGTTCCTTCTGCACATCGGTTCTGTAGATCTGACCAACTGACGCTCCGACTGCCTTGGCATTCAGTCTGACAAAATTTGTCACTCAGACGACGATGGCCCGTCGGGTCACTCCACTCCCTATTTTAATCGTGACTGCTTGAAACAATATTACTAAAATAATATCAATAGTTTGGAATTATAATCGACGACGTGTGCCATTGATCGATACCAGCCCGCGGATCCCACATGGATGCATATGTGGATCCATTTAATTGACGTTTTTGGGCAGAAAAATTGACGCTTTTTGTCAGTTTTTTGGGGATTCCGTGACATAAAATTCGTCAATTTTTAGCTAACTTGCTGGTATTGTTGGTTAAGCATATTTTTGTAATACTTGGCATATTTTTTGTATTTAAACAAGCCAAAGCCGAATAAGATGATCGACGGCTTACCGCTCTTTAAAAACAAATAAGCTTGTGGCTTCTCGAGTGTACGTGCATCTTCCCGGCGGGCATTTAAAGCAAACCCAGCTATGCATCGTTTGAGAACAACGGCATTCCGGAGGCCCAAATTTCAACATAAGGGACAAAGGTCCCGGGCATGTTTGACGCCAGAAGCTCACTCATGTCCTCCCCCCCAAACAGTTCGGATGGCTTCCCCTGACAAGAGGTCGGTCGGCGGTTCAACCGAACTGTTTTTTTAGGCGCATCGACCGCTGGGGTTTATCTGTTCCAGCCCGTATCCTCATTCGAAACCACTAGTATCGACGTGCTTCAAGACACCTAAGGGCCCCAGCAAGAAAGTATTCCACATCTTGTTTGTCTTTTGGGTCGTTTTCTGCGTTACATCCACCGACACGTATCTCGATATGCGTCGCTGGATGAGCCTTGTAGGCGACTCCGAATCCGGCGCAATCTTGTTGTAAATTATTTCTTACCGTACTCCTAACATTAAAAGATAACGCCTTTTTTCAAAACATATCCATAGAGTCTCCCACTCGATTTTATTTGCCAGTCTTATGGACAACAAACGGCTTGACGAATTCGATGGACATCTCAATCATGATTTGTTTCTATCGGTGCTTCGACCACCTTGTAAATAATCAGCCGTTCGCCGGGATGTATGTTATGCTTGGCGTTTAGGTCGTTCCAAACCAAGAGGGCCCGCAGGGGTACCTGGAAGCGTTCGGCGATGCTCGAAAGGTTGTCTCCAGCCTTGACGGTGTAGACATGTTTGTCGGGATTCTTTTGCCACCCGGAAACTGCTTTGTCGAAGCGCTCCTTGAATCCGTCGCCGGAGCCCCTCGGGAGGAGAATCGCGTGGCTGCCGGCTGGCAGGTAGTGACCGCGAATATCCGGATTCAGGTCTTTTATCTGTTTAAAATAGGTGCCCGCAGCCTGCGCGACGAGTCGGATCGGTGTCCTCTGATCACACCGGACAATGATTTCATCAAATTCGTACGGCGGGTAATAATCGTCCTCGTTCAATTTGAATCCGTACTTCTCGGGGTTCATCAGAATGAGTTTGGCCGAAATGATGCGGGGAATGTAGCGCTGGGTTTCTATGGGCAGATACAGGCGGTAGTAATCGTTCACCTCCTGGAGCAGCATTTCGGACTTGAGACCTTCCTCGCCCATGTTGTAAGCCGCAGCGGCAAGTGTCCACGACTGAAATTCTTCATAGAGGAACTTCAAATAAGCGATTGCGGCCCGGGTCGATTTATAGATGCTGCGACGCTCATCGATGGCGGCGTTGACCGACAGGCCGTATTTACGGCCGGTGGCCCGCATAAACTGCCAGAACCCGATTGCCCCGGCTGTCGATCCGGCGTGCGGCCGCAACGCACTTTCGGCGATGGCGACGTATTTCAGGTCCTCCGGTAGCCCGTTTGCAGCAAGTTCTTTCTCAATCAACGGCATGAAACGATGCGACCGTTTGAGCCAGAGAATAACCTGGGGGCGGTCAGCCAGCGTTAGGAGCATTTCCTTTTCGAGGCGTTCGCGAACCTCCTGGTTCTCAAGGGGTACCGATTCGCCGCAAAAGTCGATCGGCCCTTGAAAATGAATGCTTTTTAAAAGCGAGGGATATCCGTTCTCTACGGCAGGCCTATCGGGGTCGGCAGCCAGAGTGACGGCGCTTGCGAGCATGCCGGCGATGATCAAAAGAAGTCTTAAATATTTTTGCATGGAGAAATGCCGCTATTAGGAAAGAAGTGGGTCCGAGACGTCTCATGCGGGGCGACAGCATCGAAATCAGGCGCTGATCATGAATTCATGGCGCGTAACGCGGAAATCAGAGTCAACATGCCTGCAACCAGAAAAAAGACGCCGGCTGCGAATTTTATGTAGAGTGCAGGAATCAGCCGGCTGATTGCACCGCCAAAAAATACGGCGATCGATGCGCTGAGGACCAGAGCGGCCGCAGATCCGACGAAAACCGAAAACTTGGGATCACAGTCCGCGGACAGGCAAAAAGTGGCCAACTGGGTTTTATCACCGAGTTCAGCCAGAAACACCATGCCGAACGTCATCAGCATTATCTTAAAATCCACTGTGAAATTCTCCCGATTTTATGCCATCAACTGCTTGGCTTCCTGAACGATGTTGTCAGCGCTCATTCCGAACTTCTCCATCACCGCCGCGCCTGGGGCCGATGTGCCGAAGGAGCTAATCCCGATGACCTTGCCCTCGCTGCCCACATAACGTTCCCAGCCGATGGGGTGTCCAGCCTCGACCGCAATACGCCGCTTTACGTTATGCGGCAAGACACGCTCTTTGTAGCTGGTCGGCATTTTCTCAAACAATTCCCAACTGGGCATGCTGACGACCCGGGTTGCGGTGCCTTCTGCTGCCAAGGCTTCCTGGGCGGCCAGAGCCAGGTGAACTTCAGAGCCCGACGCGATCAATATGAGGTCGGGTTGTCCCGTTGCATCGGAAAGGATGTAGGCCCCATTTTTCAAACCATTGGCCGGAGCATAGCGCCTGCGGTCCAATACGGGAAGCTTTTGTCGACTCAGAATCAGTGCGACCGGGCCTGTTGTGGCGATGGCCTGGCGCCATGCTTCGGTTGTTTCTGAGGCATCGGCCGGCCGGATGACCGTCAGACGGGGAATGATCCTCAGGGACGTCAGGTGTTCGATCGGTTGGTGGGTCGGTCCGTCTTCACCGACGGCGACACTGTCGTGGGTGAAGATGTAGATGACCGACAGGTTCATCAAACTTGCCAGGCGAATGGCCGGTCGCATGTAGTCGGCGAAAACCAGAAAAGTTCCCCCATACGGTCGGACGCCGTTGTGGAGGAACATGCCGTTTAAAATACCGCCCATGGCGTGTTCCCGCACCCCGAAGCGAATGTTGCGCCCACCGCCGACATCTTTTTGAAATGCCGGTGTGCCGTCGATAAAGGTTTTGTTCGAAGGGGCCAGGTCGGCTGAGCCACCGACAAGGGTCGGCAGGACCTCGGCAACAGCATTCAACACCCGGCCGGAGGCCGCCCGTGTGGCAAGGGGGCCGTCCGATGGTGAAAATTTCGGCAGGCCGGCGTCCCATCCCTCGGGGATAAAACCGCTGACGGCGTTCACCCACCGGGCGGCCAGGTCGGGATAGGTCTTGTTATAGTTTTTGAATTTCTTCTGCCATTCGGCTCCGGCTTGCTCTCCTTTAGCGATGCACTCGCGACATTTTTCGAGGACATCAATGGGGACGCAAAACTCTTCGTCTTTCGAACATCCCAGACATTCTTTGGTCAGGCAAACCTCGGCGGCACCCAGGGGGGCGCCGTGAGCTTCGGCCGACCCCTGTTTGTTCGGGCTGCCGTAGGCGATTTCCGTCCGCAAGACGATCAGGGACGGCTGCGTGGTTTCGGCCCCGGCTTTCCTCAGCGCTGTTTCGATGGCCGCGAGGTCATTGCCGTCGCTGACGGTGAGCACTTGCCAGTTATACGCTTTGAAGCGCCGGGAAACGTCTTCGGTGAACGTGATCGCCGTGCTGCCCTCGATGGAGATGCGGTTGTCGTCGTAAATACAGATCAACTTGGATAGTCCCAGGTGGCCCGCCAGTGAGGCAGCTTCGGAAGTGATTCCTTCCATCATGTCTCCGTCACCACACATCACATATATGTTGTGGTCGACAATTTCCGCCCCCTTGCGGTTGAAAACAGCCGCCAGGTGTCGCTCGGCGATTGCCATGCCCACGGCATTCGCGAACCCCTGGCCCAGTGGACCGGTGGTCGTCTCGACACCGGGGGTCAGCCCGAATTCAGGATGGCCGGGCGTCCTGCTGCCCATCTGGCGAAAAGATTTCATGTCATCGAGGCTCAGGCCGTAGCCGGTCAAGTAAAGCAGGCTGTAGAGGAGCATCGAGGCATGGCCGCCGGAAAGGACGAAGCGATCCCTGTCGAGCCAGTCCGGGTTCTTGGGATTGTGTTTCATGATGCGGGTGAACAGCACGTAGGCGGCTGGAGCGAGCCCCATCGGAGCGCCAGGGTGTCCTGAATTGGCCTTCTGGATCGCATCTATCGCAAGTGTCCGCACGGTATTGACACACAACGTGTCGATGTCCAACCGGTTCGCTGTCAAAGCTTCATCCATCTTTGAGAATCCCTCCTTCGGTGGCAAATGTCCGAACGGCTTTTATCATTCAACCACCGTCCAAGGCAAGCGAATTGATGGTTATCCTACAGTGCCCGCAGGTATTCCGGCTTCAGTTTTATTCTGCCGGCCAGGGCATCATCGATTAGTTGCAGCGTGGCTTGGTGGTCCCGTGGCAATCGGGCCCTGATCGGAAGGTAGTTGGATGCATGGTTGGCGTGAAACAGGCCTCGGCTCAGTTGGGTATGCTCGATCATGGTTCGCAGCTCCTGAAGCATCTCCACCGGTTCGAGCATCTCGAAACGACCGGCTTCGAAGTCATGGCACAGCGGTGTGCCGGGCATCAACATGAGACTGAGGGCACCGACGTATTCCGGATCGATGGCCGTTAAAACCCGTCCGGTTTCACGGGCATGGATTGCGGAGCGTTCACGACCGGCGATGCCGAGCAGGACCGTGATCGACATCTTCAAACCGGCGGTTCGTGCCTTGCGGCCCATGTCGATCATCTGTGCGGCGGTGGCGCCCTTGTTGATTTTCTTCAGGGTAACGTCATCCCCGGTTTCAAGACCCATATAGGCGATTCCAAGACCGTGCGCTTTAAGTTCTTCCAGCTCTTCGATGCTCTTCATCTTCAGGCTTTTGGCATTGGCGTAAAGTCCCACCCGCGTCACCCAAGGCAGCTGCTTCTCGATTTCTTGCAGGATGCCGAGGAGCCGATTGTGCGGAAGGATCAAGGCATCGCCGTCACAGAGGAACACGCGGCGTTGTTGCCGGCAATACTGCGCCGCAAAGGCGATGTCGTCCATGATGACATCATCGGCTTTGATCCGGAATCGCTCTCCGCGGTAAGTTCCGCAGAAGGTACACTTGTTGCGCGAGCAACCGACAGTGACCTGTAAAAGAATGCTGTTGGCTTCGCTCGGCGGCCGGATAATATTGCCTTCGTAGTGCATCCGTGAGCCTCCTTTCAAGGCATCGTCAGGTGTGAACCGCACTCTCTCTTGACGGCGTCGTTTTTGATAAACTCATAGAAGCTTCCCGTATAGGAGCACTGGATGATCTCTCTGATCTTGCGGATAAGGTATTCGCTGGTTGCGGCCTCGCCGTCGATTTTTAGGCGAAATGCCAGCAACCGCTTTAGGTTTTTATCCGATTTGTCCTTATCCGGCACCATCCGTATGACTCTTTGGAGCATGGCTTGAAATGGACCTTCCTGATCTTCCAGGATAATGATTTTATTTGTCATGGGAATATCCTTATGGATTTGAAACTTTCGCCTTTGTAATTTAATCGCTTTTTGACGTTTTTCAACCAACCGAGCTTTTCTATTATTTTGAATTGCTTGCCGTTCTGACGGTATAAATATGCTGTTGAGTTCGGAGGTCCTAAGTGCTAAATTGTGATAGTCTAACAATGATCCTTTTCCACACAAACCCGTGTCGAATCCGGAGGCAGACCTATGAGCGAAGAACGACCCGAGCCCTCTGAAGCTGAGGCAGCACCTGATGATAGCGATTGGGATCGGCGTACCCTTTGCAGCGACGGCAACTGCATCGGAGTGATCGATCCTGATGGTCGTTGCAAGGAGTGCGGGAAACCTTATGAAGAAGAGCTTCCGGAGGGCGAATCACGCAATTCGGAGACATCGGCCAGTTTACCGGCGGCCGAGATACCCGAGGAGAAATCCGTGGCAAATGAATCGGCCGTGAAACAAGCGGATGATGCCCACGACGATTCCACCTCCGATGAGAGCGATTGGGACCGGCGTGTCCTCTGCAGTGACGGTAACTGCATTGGCGTGATCGGTCCGGATGGACGCTGCACCGAGTGCGGAAAGCCATACGATCCAAGCGCCTCGGAATAGAGCGTTCGGGCTTGTCAGGACAGACCGGTTTTCATCCTCACGCTTCAGCCGGGTAAGGGAGAACGTTCATGATGTTGCTCGATATTCCCGTTCCGACCTGGCGCGATATTCTCGACATCCTTTTTCTGACCATTGTGGCCTATCAGCTCTACAACTGGTTCAGAGAAACCAGTGCCTTGCGGGTCCTCATCGGCCTGGCTGTTTTGGGGGCCGTTTATTCGGTGGCCCGGTTCTGGGGTTTGTTTTTAATCACCCTGGTTTTTCAAGTCCTGTGGCAAGTACTGCTCATCCTGCTGGTGATTCTGTTTCAGTCCGAAATCAAACAGGTCCTGGAAAAGGTGAGTCCGCTGCGCTATTTGCAGTCACGCCGGCGCGATTTCAGCGGTGTGCTCGCCGACGAAATCGCGCAGGTGGCCTTCGATCTGGCTCATAGTAAAACCGGATCTCTTATCGTTCTGGCCCGCGATGACAATCCGTCCGAGTATATGCACTCCGGCCAGACGATAACAGCTCTTCCCGTCCCGGCGCTGATCAAAAGCATTTTCAATCCTCATTCCCCTACCCATGATGGCGCGGTTCTCATCACCGGCGGACGCTTGACGCAAATGAGCTGCATCTTGCCGTTGTCTGAAAGGCAGGATCTGCCCGCAAAATTCGGAACCCGGCATCGAGCGGCCTTCGGTATTTCCGAGTTGACGGACGCAGTTTGCCTGGTGGTTTCCGAAGAACGTTCGGAAGTGACCTCCATCGTCAGCGGCCATTACACGGTGTGGCAAGAACCAGAGTTGCTGGCAGCACAGCTGAAACAACTGCTCGGGATGCCCGAGAAAATAGGACATCTGTCGCGCAATTTCTTCCTGTCTCTGCTGCGCCGGAATTGGAAGACCAAACTGGCTGCGTTTGTGTTGGTTGCACTGACGTGGATGATTCTGGCCAGTCAACAAAATATCAATACATCGATAACCGCTCCGGTGCGGACAGTGAAACAGCCGCCGAATCTGGTACTGGTGGCAAGCACTCCTGAAACGGTCCGCTTGAACCTCACCGGTAACCGGATGTTCGTCGATGCCTTGAGGCAACAGGACGTCCGCGTCGAACTGGATTTGTCCTCTCTGAGTGCAGGCAAGCACTTGATTCGGCTGTCACGCCGTGACGTCGACCTTCCGCTGGGAATCGCTATCGACAGTGTCGTGCCCCAGGAAGTGGCGGTAACTCTCGAGGAGGCTCCGGTCGATGCGCCGCAGAATTCCAATCGCCCGGCTATCGAAGAAACCGTACCTTGACTCCGGCGCAGGGAATGGGGAAATAAAAAAAGGCAGCACTCCCTCCTTGCGTTGGGAAGTAACTACCTTTAGTCGACGGTGTCGACGCCGGTTGTCGCTTTAGTTAAACGGCGTCTCTTAGTTTCTTTCCAGGCTTGAACTTGACGACGTTGCGGGCCTTGATTTTAAGCATTTCGCCTGTTTGCGGATTGCGGCCTTTACGGGCTTTGCGGCGCGATTTCTGGAAGGTACCAAAACCAACCAACGTCACCTTACCGTCTTTTTTCTTCAACGTTTTGGTGACGCCGTCCACGAATGAATCGAGCGCTTTGCCCGCCGCCACTTTGGAAATGTCGGCTTCCTTTGCCATTTTTTCGATCAGTTCTGCTTTTGTCATCTGTATCCCCCTTTTTTTGGTTCCGGGTTTATGCCCTATAAACCCAGTGTTTGAAGGAATTTACTACAATTTATAAGCAAAGTCAACATCTATATGCCTGTAAAATAAGGTTCTATGAGAAGAAATTGGCGAAAATGCGCTTTGCTGGGCTAAATAGAGGCAACCATTTGACCAAATGTGGTCGAGACGGAACTCAAAAAAATTACCTCTTCCGGCATTTACGATCCATTTGGTGGATTTTATCCTGCTGAAAGAGCCGGCGTTTTGACCGACTGAAGCGGGACCAACTTGCTTGTTGCGGTTGGCAGGCCTTGTCCCTTTAGAATCGTGCCCACACAACGAACCCCTTCGAAGATATTTATCGGCAGTGCTTCGAACTTGCGAAGGACAGCTTTGCAGACGCAGACGACCGATGTCATCAAGCGGCGCTCGGAACTCGGCGGGGCAGTCGAATATAAAAGGTCGTTCCCAGACCGGGCAGGGAGTCGACGGTGATGCGGCCGCCATGTTTCCGGACGGTCTTGTTGGCGATAAACAAACCCAATCCGGTGCCCTTGCTGCCCTTGGTCGTGTAGAACATGGTGAACATATTTTTGATCTGGTTCTCATTCATTCCGCTGCCGTTGTCGATGACATCAAACTGAACATCGTTGTCTTTGCGACTGACTCGAAACGTGATCTGATAGGTTTTGTCGGATCGATCCTCGATGCAGGCCTCCATTGCGTTTTCGAGGATATTGATAAGGGTTGAACGTACCAGGTCCGGATCGATTTCGATTTCACCAAGGTCGGGTTCGAATTCGCAGATAAAGGTGATATTGGCTCCGCGGATTCGTTGGTCGACATTGGCTGCCACGTCGGTGGCGAATTGTTCGACATTCGTCGGTTGGATCACCAGCTTTCTTTCCTTCGTGTAAAAAAGGATATTCTGGACCTGTTTGCGAACGCGCTCCACCATGAGCTTGGCCACTTCCAGTCCTTCTTCAATCCGGCCGGGCTGGTCGCGGTAGAAACCGGTATCGATCAGGTAGAGACCGGCATCCAGTCCGGTGAGGCAGCCTTTCAAGTCATGTGAGATGGTGCCGATCATCATCCCAAGCGATGACAGGTTGTCCTGCAGTTGTCTTAGCCGCGTGACATCGGTGAATGTGATCAGTATCTGGAAGAGCTTGCCGGCCAGGGTTTTTATCGGCGCCGTACCGGCCATCATGTTATACTGCACACCGTGGCGATCGGTCAGAACCAGTTCACCCTGGTGCGGCAATCCGTTTTTAATCGTCTGGGTGATGGGGTCTCTGAAGGCCGGGAATCTGCCTGGTCTGAGGACATCGAAGAAATTCTGGCCGACAGGCCGGCCGAAATTTTCCTTGAAGCGCCGGTTGATGGCGGTGATGCGCAGATGGGGGTCCACCACGACAATTTGGATCGGGACCGAATCGAAGAGCTGCTGGTATCGTTGCTGGGTCGTACGGACTTCTTCGGCCAGCCGGTCGATCTCTTTGCTGCCGGCAAAAATTTCCAGCACGAGGACCGCTTCACCGTCGTCGTTGAAAATCGGGGCCGTGTGAACGACTACCGGTACCTTGGCGCCGCTTTTATAGCGCACAAGGGCCCGCGTTTCCATGATATCTTCATTTCGAAGGGTGCGGGCCACCGGGCAATTTTCGCGGGTGGCCCGTTTGCCGCTGTATATTCCCCAACTGTTGCCGTGAATACGGTAACCGAGATTGCGGATGTAAGTGGGATTGGCCGCCAGAACCTTGCAGTCCGGGCTGTGGATGGATACGAAATACGGCAACTCGTTGAAGTATTTCACGCCGCCGTGAACATCGTTGGCGACTTGGCCGATGAAGGCCGACATCCGGTCGACGATTTGACGGATGGCGAGGAACCGTTCCGTGTCCACCATCCCGGCGGCCCTTTTTGCAGACAGTATCGACAGGTTGTCCATCGTCTGCTCGAGTCGGGCTTGAAGGGAGAGGACGTTTTCGGCCCGCCGCAGGGCCATATCCAGGGCGACCGGTTGAACCGGTCGCAGGAGAAAATCGGCGGTAGAGTCTTTTAACCCTCCTATTGCCAGATCCAGGCTCCGTGCTTTGCACAAGACGATGATCTGTACGGCCGGGTTCTCGGACATGATACTATCGATCAATTCCTGACCACCAGGCATATCGAAGTTCACAATGGCAATGGAGGGGTGAAAGTCCCTGAAGCGGCCCATGCCTTCCAGAGCACTTTCGGCGGATACCGGCTCAGAGCGTTCTTTCCGAATACTGGCAGTAATCGAATCCCGCTCCTGCCGATCATCGCTGACAATTAAGAGGGTTGTTTCCATCCGTGTCCCTTCCGAACTTCGATGCGGTCCGTAAAATCTGATTTAATATCATCATTTTGTCCTGCTTTTCAATCATGGTGTACGCTTTGTCGTGTCATGGAAAAATCAATGGTGTCCACTTTGATGCACTAAATGCCGGCGGGGTTGAGTTCACTGCCGAAGGAATCACTGTTTCCTTCAAGGAGTGGAGAGCATCGACGCCTCTTCCAAAGCGCCCCAATAGGACCGGCGTTCTTTGTGTCCGGTGTATTACAGGAATTTTCTATTATTTAAATTGCGACAATTAATATTATCGAATTGACATCTTCGAAATAACCCAATACGTAATTCCGGCTGATAAAAGAGGAGAAGGTTTGATTGCCTGCGACCCGCAGCGGTGTTGCGACTTTGCTCCGAGCTACATATATATAAATGATGTGGGTCAATAATCAATCGACTAAGGATTCCACGGCATCGGGGCTCCGGTATTGCCCGCTACCGTTATTGAAAGTGTTCGGCCGAT